>JADKJT010000011.1 GCA_016720905.1 Gemmatimonadaceae bacterium
GCATCCAGATTGCCACGAGTCCGACCCGCCGTCCACCACGCGTATGGCCGCACGGCTTCGATTCCAGGCGTCAGGAGCCCCGGCAACCAGTCAACCGGCAGCCGTGGTGCGACGAATAATTCGAGGCGGTCGCGGTCACCGCTAGCTTCTACCCGCCCGATCAACCGCCGTACCTGCCCGGGCCGACCGGCTGATGGATCGCGTTCGCGCGTTCGCCGACGACGCCGGTTTCCTGGAACGCTTCACGCGTCGACGAGGAGGTCCGGCCCCTCCACCGCCAGTTCGATCGCCGCGCGGGCGTTGACCAGACTCGGTCCACGTTCGCAAAGATCGACGGTCTGTCGAGTCGTTCGTCCGCTACGAAATCGCGAATGAGACTCTGCCTGTTCACGCTCCGGGTCCAGCTGCGACACGACCATGTCCCCGATGATGATGGTGCGATAAAGCCGTACCAGCGGCGCGGCAGTCGCAGTCCGCACGACGCACCGCGCCAGGGTTTGCGAGAACAGGTGAAAATTGCGCGCCGCTCAACGCCGCTAGCGTCCAGGCTCCTCACTGGGCTGCTCCACCTCCGCGCCAGCCAGTCACGCAGGATGCGCCTAGAATTCCGCCTCGAACTGCGAGATCGGCGGGGCGGCGGTTCGACGGTGGCCAGCAGGTGACGATAAGCGGCATCCAGTAAGCCCTCGGCGATCGCCTCGGCGCAACCGGAATTCATGTTCCCCACAGGCGCCTCGTCGAGCCACCCGATCATGCCCAGATCGATCCCGCCAACGTACCGCCCTTCATGACGATCATATTCGCCGCGTGCGGATCGGCGAAACAGCCGATGTCGCATGGCTTGTTCGAGAAACGAGCGCACCAGCAACCGCGCGGTGCGTTCCGGTGATGCCGAGTGCGCCCATTGGGCGAGTTGCGCGATGGCCGCCAATCGTTCAGGACGGTCCGCCGACCTACGGTCCGCCGGTGTGCCCCGCGCCGCCGACGACGCCTGCATCAGGGTCTTCACCGACACGCCCACGATCTCTTCCATCGTGATGACCGTCAGCGCACTGAGCTCCGGATAGACGACGGGACAATAGTGATCGATGTCGTCGTCCAGCATCCGTTGCCGGAGCTGCCGGAAGTTGCGCACCTCTCGGGTAAAGTCGAGTTCCTCGCACGTCAGCTGATGAAGCTCGTTGGCCAGCGCGCGAATACCCATGCGACGAAATGCCTGATGCCAGGCCAGCAGGCGCGCGCACGTGCCGGCGATTGCCAGGTCGACACGGAATCGTTTCTCGATGCCCGGCCGCATCACTTTGACCACCACCCGCGTGCCGTCCAGCAATCTGGCCCGATGGACTTGCGCAATGGACGCTGCGCTGAGCGGCATCACTTCGAATTCGGCGAAGCGCTGTTCGAGCGATTCCAGATGCAGGGCGCGCACCATCCGCTTCGTGATCAACGGCGTGGGTACCGACGGGAGGTCGTCGAGAATGCTCGCGAACTCCATGCAGTAGCGGTCGGGCAGACATCGTGACGGTGCGCCAGCAGCTGCCCGATCTTAGCGAAAGCCTGCTGCTCAACCTCTCCAGCTGCCACCGGAGCAATCGCGGCCCGAACACCGGATATCGGCGACGCAGCAGTCCTCGGTCACTCGCACGACGATGACGCCGGGCGAGGAGGAACGGTGCCCGGATCGACCGCGTAATCAGCACGACGGGCAACGGAAGACCCGCGACGATCGTCGCCAGCAACACGTCGTCTTCAGGCCTTCGTCGCTGTCGAGCCAACCGCCCCCAGTTTTGTGTCAGTGCCACTGGAAGGCCGCCCAGTATACTTTCTGCCAGCCGGAAAGTACGAGCGCGAACCAACCCCGACTAGACGCAATGACCACTCGCCCGAAGCCGAAGAAGATGCGCGTTGCCATTCTGGGCGGTGGCGTCGGGCGCGATTTCGGCGGCCTTTGCGCTCACCTCGCCGGACAATCCGGCACATCAGGACCACGAGGTCACCATCTACCAGATGGGATGCGGCTTGGCGGCAAAGGCGCGAGCGGTCGGAACGCGCGGTTTCATCAGCGTATCGAGGAACACGGACTCCACATTTGGATGGGATGGTACCACAGCGCTTTTCGCCTCATCAGGAGAGTGTTACCGCGAGCTTGGCCGCGACGCTGGGCAAGCCACTGGCCAGCTGGCGGGAGGCGTTCAAGCCGCAAAGCCTCGCCACCTTGATGGACAGGCACAAGACGTTGTGGAAACGATGGGACATCTGCTTTCCCCGCACCCCCGACGTGCCGGGCGGGCGCTACGCCTCGATGTACGGACAACTGCGCATGCTGCGCGGCTGGATACTGAGCCGCGCGGGCGATGCTGCGCGCGGATCCAGAGGGGCAGAACGTTTCTCGCCACGGTGTTTGGCGTACGGTCTCACTGCCCGGCGTGCTCGAACAGGGCTGCCCGACGTGCTGCTGTTTCTGGCGCAATCAGCGCGGATCAACGTCAGAGCGCGGCGCGATGCCGCCGCGTCCGGCGCCTCGCCGACGCACTGCGGGGACGGGTACACGCGGTGATGCGCGCCGGCGAGTTCGACGACCATGACACGCTGCGGCGATTGACCGCGATGCTCGACATGCTGTTGACCGTGACGGTCGGACTGATCGACGAAGGCGTCGGCACCGGCGAACGCACCTTACGCGCTGGACGAACTGGAGTTGCGCGAGTTCCTGCGCACCCACGGCTGCGAACCGGCCACGCTGGATTGTGCGTTTCTGCGCGCCTACAACCTCGCGCTCGCGTATCGACATGGCGATTGGACCGACCCCGCCAATGAAAACGCGCCGCCGGGGTCGCCATCAACATCATGCTGCGCGGGTGCTTCCAGTATCAGGGCGCCTTCATGTGGGAGATGCAGTCGGGAATGGGCGACACGATCTTTGCCCCATACTACGACGTGCTGGTACAGCGTGGTGTGCAGTTCAAGTTCTTCCATCAAGTACGCGAGCTGGAGCTCTCACCGGATGCGTCGCGCATCCAGACCATTCATATCGAGCGCCAGGCGGAACCGCGCGACGGACGATACGATCCGTTGATCGACATCAACGGACTGCGCTGCTGGCCATCGGGCCGCGCTATGATCAACTCGTTGATGGCGAGCGCCTGCGCGCGCGGGTGGCCGCCAGTGACAGCCGTCTGGAAGCGAATGCCGGTGGTGGCACAACGGCGGGCGCCGTGACGTTGCAGGCGGGACGCGACTTCGACCGCGTCATTCTGGGCATCCCGGCCATGGCCCTGTCAATCCACCGAACCGCTGGCCCGGCAGGTGTGAAGTGGAAGCACATGCTGAGCGGCGTGGAGACGGTGGCGACACAGGCGGTGCAACTCTGGCTTCAACCGTCCGTCGAGCAGATGGGCTGGCGCCTGATCCCTCCCCGATCAGGTCAGTAGGCGAGCGGTGCTTGGTGCGTACGCCCAACCGTTTCACACGTGGCCGACTTCCAGCCATCTCGCCGCCAGCGGGTTGGCCGGACCATCTTCGGCCGCACACCGTGGCCTACTTTCTCGGCACGATACCACGACGCGGAAGACGCGGCACAGGCGACCACCGTCAAGGGCAACAGTCAGTATGTGCTACGCGAGTCGGTGCAATGGCTCTCGGCATACGCCACGGCGCTCTGGCCGGGCTTTGTCCGCGAGGACGGCGAGCTTGCCTGGGATCTCCTGGTCGATCCCGAGGCGGCCCTCGGTGCGGCGCGCATGGACGCGCAATATCATCGTGCCAACACGCACGGCACCGAGCGCTATGTGCCAACACGGCGGGCACGACGAAGTATCGCCTCAAGGCCCACGAATCCGGTTTTGAAAATCTGGTGCTTGCCAGGGACTGGACCGATACCGGCATCTGCGGCGGCTGCGTGGAGACCGCCACCATGTCAGGACTGCAGGCCTCGCGTGCTATCTCCGGGCTATCCGCGTACGGTGATTGGCGAGTCACGCTAGCGGCGCCGGCACGACCGCCGTTCAGAATGTGCCGGTCACGCCGGCGAGGACGCGTCGGCGATCGATCGATCCACCGTAGATCTGGTACGTGCGCTGGTCGAACAGGTTGGTGGCAATCGTGTGCAGTCGGACGCGTGGACGCACCAGATAGCCCGCCCCAGCGTCAATCCGCTGGCTGGATGGAATACGACCCTGAAAGAACCCCGATGACCATTCGTGGGCGGAGGTGACATTCACACCACCCCATGCATCGAAACGTCCGGCCGTGTACGACGCCCGCAGGTTTCCTTTGTGTTTGGGCGTGTTGGGCGCAATCAGATCACCGGGCACCAACGGCACCCCTTCGTCGATGGTGTACCCGAAATACGAGTAATTCCCATCCACGCGGATGCGCTTTGCTGAGTTCGACAGCGACACCGACTTCCACTCCCGTTCCGTCGCCCGACCGGCGTTTCCGTAGGGTAGACAATGGCCGTGGTGCCTGCGGCGTCCTGCAGGCGCGTAAGGCCCGAGGCTGGCCCAGCGCCGCCACCACGGCGGATTCCACGGCCCCGCGCGCCGATGCGTCGACCGATGCGGGCGCCGTCCACCGACCGAACGTCGGATTCGCATACGGCAGCAGCGCACTGACGAAATCCCTCACCACCGAGTAGTACCCGTCGAGCGTGAGGTTGACACGACGCGCAATCTCCCGCCGGAATCCGACCTCGTAACTCGTCACGTGCTCCACGTCGAGTGTGGGATTGCCCAGGGCCAGCGCGGGAACGGCACCGGACTGCGTGAACAGCGTGCCGGACGGCACATTCGCCAACGCCGATCCAAGCGCGGTGCGCAGCCCTCCCTCCAGCGCGCGCAAGTCCGCCGGCAGTCCCAGCGGCACGTGGAGAAAGAAATTCGTCATCCGCGGCGTCTGAAATCCCTTGCCGACCGACGCGCGCAGCGACTGCACCGGCGTGGGTGCATACACCATCGCCAACTTCGGTGAGAACTGTGCGTCGTACAGATCGGACCCATCCGCGCGACCGGCCGCGACGATGCTCAGACCCGGCCTGAGTTCGAATTTCACCTGACCAAACGCGCCGCCCGACCAATCGTTACGCGCATCGTCTGCGGCGGCGACCAACGTGCCGCGGGAATCCACCAGGCTCCGTCGATAGGATCCACCCAGCACGAATTTCACCCGGTCATTCCGCGCCGCTCCGTTCCATTGCGTTTCCACATGCAACAGGCTGGACTGCTCTTCGATCGGCACCACTGGCCATCGAATGCTGGTCGGAACTGCGTCCGGAATACCAGCCCATGACGTAGTACCGCCGATCAGTCCACGCGGCCCGCCCACGGTCGCCAGGCGTGATCCACCTGAAAACGCCCCACATTGGTCATGAACAGTTGATTGGCCGTGCGTGCCGCACCGCCTTCCAGCGTGCCGATGGCACCGCTGGGGCGATAGTAATCGAGCCGCGCGGTCCCATACACGTTTTCGACCGGATCAGGGGTGCCGGTGGCCGCGCCTGGCAGGCCAGTCAGACGCTGCCCGTTCAACGGCAGCACCTCGAAACCCGGTGCGGGTGTGTGCACGGGATAGTCCGCGGTATCCACGCGGCGCCCATACTCCCGCTCCAGATCTCCGAGGTTCGTGCGTGAAAGATGCCAATCGTCGCTGCGCGAAAGACCCACGTTGGCGCGCACGCCGAACTGTTGCGCGCGGCCGAAGACCTTCGCATGCCGCAGGTCAACGCGCACGGTGCCGAGTTCACCACCAGACACCGCCACGCGGCTGCCAATGACGTCGCGCGGAGCGGGGCTGATGAGGTTGATCACGCCGTTGTACGCATTGGCGCCGTACAGCGCCGCCGACGGCCCTCTCGCGACTTCAATGCGCTCGAAGTCATCGATGGGCAGGGACAGCGCACTCCATTCCTGAGCCGCGAGGAACGGGATCGCCAGGTCGCGTCCGTCCATCAGCACCAGCATGCGCTGGGCCAGATCGGAGTTGAAGCCACACGTGTTCACGTTGAAGTCGTGAATGCCATTCGGCGAGACATCCATGCCCTGGCAGGCCTTTGATGACCTGCGGCAGCTGCCCGGTGGCGGCGTAGTTGCGAGCCTCCACGCGGTCCACGACGGCGATGGCGATGGGGGCCTCGACCACCCACTGTGGCACTCGGGACCCCGCCGTCACCCGGATTTCCGACAACGCAAACGGATGGCTGCGATACTCGATGCGCAATTCGATCGTGCCGCGTTTCGCCACCTGTATCGGCACCCGCTGCGAGCCCGACGACATCCAGGACACCATCAACGTCCGTGCGCCGGCGGGAACGTCGGCCAGACGGAATCGTCCATCGCGATCTGTCACCGCACGCACGCGGGTTCCCTCGACCTCCAGTCGCGCCGACTCGATGGCCAGCTGGGACGTGGCGTGCACGACAACGCCCACCACCGTCCCGCCGTCTTGCGCTGACACGCGCGCGAGCGGGCGCACCGACAGCCAGCATGAAGAGAGCAGCCCGATGCAGCCGGCGAACACAGCATCCGCGCGAGAATCCGGAATCCTGACGCATATCGGTGCTTCTCCTGAGTCCGAGGAAACGACCGCGAGCGTCCAGTGCTGTGGCTGCCCGTTTACCGCGTCGTGCCAAGATCGGCTGGCCTTTCCGCATCCAGCGAGTAGATCCACACGGGTTCGGCCACGTTCTTCAACACGCGTCGACCCTGATCGGACAGCGCGAACCGCGCTTCGATGCGCCGAGCCGTATCGGACGTGAGGAGGATGGTCCCTTCGGTCGCGACCGCACCGACCCGCGCTGCCAGATTCGTGGTGGAGCCTGAGGCAGTATACGTGTATCGTGTCCCGGCCGCACTCTCGAACTTCGTGGCGCCCAGCGAGACGGGCCCCGAATTGATCCCGATATTCACCACCACCGCCTCGCCGTCCCGCGCGGCGGTGGCATTGAGCTCGAGCGTCTTGCGGCGGATCGCCAGGGCGGCCCGCGCGGCATCGGTGGCATTCACGCGGGGGTCCGGGTCCTGGAAGAGAATCATCAGGCCGTCGCCGGCCGTTTCGGCAATTTCACCACCGTTGTCGATCACTTCCACCAGATAACTGGAGAAGTAGCGCTGCACCGTGTCGTGGGCGCGATCAGTCCCCAACACCTCACACATGCGCGTGTAGCCCGCGAGATCGAGGAACAGCACGGACACATCGGCCGCGCGCTTTTCCAGATTCGGCGCATCGGGATTTTCCTCGATGGCCCGCTGCACCGACTTGGGGACGAACTTCGCCAACTCCACCTTCGCCTTCTCCAGCAGGTCAACCTTGCTTCGGGCAATTTCCAGGGCGTGCGCGCTGAGCAGCAGATTTTCGCTCAGGCGCGCGTTCTCGATCGCTGTTGCCACCTCGGACGCGATCAACTGCAGCACCTGCAATCGCTGCGGCGTGAACGCGCCGGTGGTCAAGTTGTTCTCGAGGTATAGCAGGCCAATCAACTCGCCCTGCTTGAGCACCGGGAAGCACAGCACCGACTTCGGTTGCCGGCGAACGACGTACGCATCGGTCCTGAAGCGCGCGTCACTGCGCGCGTCGGCCAACACCAGATCGCCCTTGGTGCGTGCGACATACTGCACGATGGGATAGCACAGTTCGGTACTCGCCTCCGCCGACTCCGCCTGCAAGACCGTGATCGCGGCGTCCTCCACCGAACCGCTTGCCTCGATGAGCAGCTCCCCGTTGCGACTGACCATCACGCAGCCACGCTCGGCACCGGCATTCTCCAGCACCAGCCGCAGCAAGCGATCCAATAGCCGGTCAAGCTGCCGCTCGCCGGAAATGGTCTGCGCCGACTTGAGCAGGGAGTCGAGATCCATCGTCTCCCCTGTACCGCCGACGTCCCAGTGGCCCTGCGTCGGGCGGGCAATCGGCGTATCCGGAGCCGCGCTCACTCCCAGTTCGGAGAACTCGGCGGCGAGTCTGCGCACTTTCGCGAACGCGCCCCAACGCGCGTACGCGTTCACTGCGGCCCGCAGATAGACCGTGGCGACCGTCCGTCGCCCCAGTGCCAGCGAGAGCCGTCCGGCCAGTTCGTTTCCGGTGCCGGCGTTGTGCGTGAACCCGTGTCGCTCGGCCGACGCGATAGCCTCGTCAAATTTGCCGAGCGCCGACTCCGGGTTCTTCAGCGCCTGCGATTCCGCGTCAAGCAACAGCATCCGGTCTTCGAAATTCTCCGCACACGTGGTCGTCCACTTGGCGAGCTTCCGTCGGCACTTGTTGACCACGCGCACCCACTTGGACCGCTCGGCTGGCCGCATGCGGACCATGGCTGCGGCCGACAGTCCGAAATAGAAGTAGTGCTCGGAACACTGGATCTGGCCGAGCACCCGGTCGATCAGTGCGTCAGTCTGCTCTCCCGTTACGGCCGCCGTCTCGTATTCACCCAGGTGATAGGCCAGACGCAGCTGGTACAGCAGCAAGTGCACCAGTCTGGTGGCGTTGTCACCGCCAACAATCTCGGCGGCGTATGGCGACTGGGCGAAGGTAAGCGAGCTCCCGTTCACGCCATCTGCGCGATCCTGAAGCACGTTGATCCACTGCCTGCTGACATTCATGAGAATGCCGAAATCGTTCTTCGACTGATCGGCAAATCGCTGGTGCCGATCGACGATCGCCCGGAGTTCGTCAAGCGGCGTGCCCAGCGCCACATGCGTGAACGTCTCCGTCATGATGGCGTACACCACATAGTCATTGTGCCCCGCGTCGATGGCCAGTTGATAGGCCTGCCCCAGGATTGGCAGACTCGTGGCGATCGGTCTGACCCAGGGGTTGATGAACCCCGAGAAGACGTAAAGTGCGTTGCAGCGGACCCCAATATCATCGAAGCGTTCGCTCAGGGGTGACCGCGGCCTGTCCGAAGTCGTAGCCCGCCTGGTAGTCGCCCGTGAGCGACCCGATGACCAGACCGTGCAGCACGTATCCCTGCGGCGACGCCGGACCATTGCCGAAGCGGATGGACATATTGGTGATCTTCGCCGCGATCAGTGCCATCAAGTACGGATTCTGGATATACGCGGCCACAGAAATGACCTTGAGGATCTGCAGCACCGCTTGCAGCCTCCGGTCGCTCATTTCGGGCAGGTTCACCAGGTGGGTGGGTCGGCGACGCAACATCATGAGCCGGTTCTTCACGAGTTCAACGATCACGTGAACGGCATTTGCCTTGGCCGGGATGCGGACACCGAGTTCACGGAGCGCGGCAAGACCCAACGCGATCGCCGCGTCGGCGCGGTCGGACGCGGTGTCGATGATGATCTTCTGGGTCGCCACGTACGCACGGTCAATCGGATCGGTGACCTTCGCCCGCAGCACGGCGAAGGTCCGGTCGGCCGCATCGAACGCGCCCGTGACAAAGTCCACCTGCAGTCGGCGGGAGTACAGGTCGTAGGCCAAATCGTAATCCCGCTCCCAGCAATCGTCGCCGAGCAGCGACAGGCCCGTGTTCAGGTAGGTGAGCGCGGCGTCGTACGCCGTGGTCGACTGTGCCCGGCGCGCCGCGCGGCGATTCAGCTCAGCCAGCTGGCGTCGCTCGTCCGCCCCTGTCAGGAGGTCGATCCCGCGATTCAGGTTGTTCACCACTTCAAACGGCGCGAGCGCGAGTTCCTCCGCCGACATGGCCGCCTGCAGCAGTCGGCCAATCTGCACATGTATCGCGGCCCGCTCCGCCTGCGGTGTCAGGGCGTACGCCGCCTGTTGCACCCGATCATGCAGGAATCGGAATGTGTTCCCCTCGCCCGTGTGCGGCCGGAGATCCGCGGCGCCGGCCCGATCGGCGCGGGCCACCAGCAGTCCCTCACGTCGCGCGCTGCGCAATTCCTGCAGCACATCCGCGGACGTGCGTTCGCACACCGTGGCGATGGTCCGCAACGTGAACTCGTTGCCCAGAAACGCCGCGAGTTTCAGCGTCCGCTGCCCCTCTTCCGACAGTCGCGTGATCCTGGTGGTCATCAGGTCCACCACGTCGTCGGTGATGCCCTCCGACTCGATCCGCTCCAGATCCCATGTCCACCGGCCGAACTCCCGGTCGAAGGCGAGCAGTCCTTCGTCGTACAGGAACTGCAGAAACTGACTCACGAAGAACGGATTCCCCTCGGTCTTCTTGTGCACCAGCTCAGCGAGTGCGTGCGCGGCGGATTCACCACATCGCAGCGTATCCTGCACCAGCCCCTGCACGTGCTCGACGGCGAGCGGCGGGAGGTCGATGCGCTGGACATGCACGTTGTCGGACTCGAGCGCGTCGAGTGTGCCCAACAAGCGACTGCCGGGCTGCACTTCACCATCCCGATAGGCCCCAACCACGAGCAGGTGCTGCGTGGCGGGATCGGTCAGCAGCAGCTGCAGCAGGCTGAGCGAACCGGCGTCCACCCACTGCAGATCATCGAGAAACAGCACCAGCGGATGTGCGGCATCCGCCAGTGCGCGCGTGAAGTCGCGAAAGACGAAGTTGAAGCGGTTGCGATCTTCCTCGACCGGCAGGCTGGGCACCGGCGGGCACGGTCCGGTGATCAATTCCAGTGCGGGAATGACATCAACCAGCACTTGTCCGCGGGATCCGATGGCGGCCAGCAGCTTTTCACGCCACGCCGCCAGTTCATGATCCGATCGGCTGAGGATCTGCCCCACCAGATCCCGCAGGGCGCGCACGATGCCCGCATACGGGACGTCGTTGCGATACTGATCGAACTTGCCCGAGACGTAGTGTCCGTTGGCCCCGAGAATGGTTTTCTGCAGTTCGTTGACGAGGACCGACTTGCCGGCACCCGGTGCGCCCCGCACCAGCACCAACTGGGTGGCACCCTTCGCCGTGCGCGCAAACGCCTCGAAGAGCGCGGCATGCGCCGCATCGCGCCCGTACAATCGTTGCGAAATCTGAAACGTTTCGAACGAATCGTGCGTGCCGAGAAGAAACGCCTCGACGCGCGCGCTGGCGCGCAACTGGACCGCGCACGACAGCAGGTCGGCTCGCAGACCGTAGGCGCTCTGATAGCGCTCGTCCGGTGCCTTGGCCAGCAGCTTCATGACGATGCCTGACACCGCGGCCGGGATCGCCGCATCCAGCTCGTGCGGTGCCGTGGGGATGCGGGCCAGGTGCGCGTGCACAATTTGCAGCGGATCCACGGAACTGAACGGGAGTCGTCCCGTCAGCAGTTGATACAGGATGATGCCGATCGCGTAGTGATCGGCCCGGTGATCCACCACGCGGACCAATCGACCGGTCTGCTCGGGCGCGATGTGTGTCAGCAACCCCTCGATGTGACCGGCCAGCGGAATCTGGTATCCGTCGTCGGCGATACGCCCCGCGATGCTGAAGTCCGTCAGCCGAATCTCGGATCGCGACTGATCATACCAGACGCTATGCGGGGAAAGATTCTTGTGGATGATGCGCCGCGCGTGCACCTGCCCCATAACCGTGGCCAGACCGGCGCCAATCTCGAGCACTTCAAGCAAGTCGGGCCGTCGTACCGCCACCACTTGATGCAGCGGGGGCGCCGCCGTCCTCGAGGACCAGCGCGACCCCCGACTCGAATCGTTCCAGCGCAATCGGCGCCACCACCAGTTCAGGTGGCAAGCTCCGCGCGATGTCAAAATCGCGGCGCAGCCGGTCGGCGCTGTCCGGCGAGCGACCAGCCACTCTCGGAACCCGAATCAGGACGCGACGATTCGTTCCCGTCTCGGTCGCGGTATACACGGCAGACGCAGACTCTTCCCAGACGGCGTCGCCCACGGAATAGCCACCCAGTTTCATGTCACGCGCACCGGTCGCAAAACGTGCCGGACTATACCGGCTTCCTTGCCGTCAAGACGGCGTAGAACCATGTGTCGCGCATCAGCGCCTGATACTGGCGTCGGATGGCGACGGCATTGCGGTGTTGGATACGGTTGCGGACGCCGAGCATGTGGCAGGCCGTCAGCAGGGGATGCGCCATCCGCGCGCGATCGTGTGCACGTCGCAGGGAGGGACGCGTGGCGTCCGTGTGATCTTCAACGCCAACAGACACCAGACCGGCCCGTGCGGCCGCCTCGACGTGCTCGTCCCGCGTGTCGATGTCGGGGATCTCCCAGCCGTCGAGCCACTCTCTGACCACCGCCTCGTCGGCTGACGGCATCCCACGCCGGGTGCGAAAGTACTCGGCGACAACCAGTCGCCCGCCGGGGCGCAGGACGCGGACGGCTTCCCGATAAAACGCCTCCTTGACCGGCGCGTGACAGAGGCTCTCCAGCGCCCACACCACGTCAAAGGATGCGTCGTCCAATTTGGTGTCGGTGTAGTCGGCGACCTCAAAGCGCACCTGCCCACCCAGTCCCTGTCGGTCGGCTTGGAGACGCGCGCGTCGCACCTGACTGGGCACCAGGGTGATGCCAACCACCTCAGCGCCGAGGTTGCGCGCCAGCCACAAACTGCTGCCGCCGATCCCGCAGCCAGCGTCCAGAATGCGTTCGCCGGCTTTCACACCCACGATGTCGGCCAACACACGGTTCGTATTCTCCAGCGCCGCGCCGTGGGCTCGGTGCCGCTCGTCATGGAATCCGAAGTGAATCGCCATGTTGCTGCCGTTGAGCCACGCCAAGCGATAGTCCACCCACGTATTGTCGTAGTATTGGACTACCGCGCGACGCACATCGCCGCCAACTCCAGGCTGAGAATCGGTCGATCGCTGCATTGCTTGGGTTAGAGGTTTCGCGAAGTGGGCCAATCCGGGAACGAGGTCGCGTCCGTAGCGAGGACGCATCTCCGCTGGATTGGCTCGGGTAAGAGACATCCCGGGCTCCACGATTGTCAATCGCATGAGGTCGCCGCCTTTGGGCCGCCATGGCAATTTTGCGTCCCTCTGCTTACCAGGCGCGCATGGTGGGCCGTGGCCAGGTACTCAGTTCCGGCGCCTGCGAGGGGGGGCACGTGTGGGGGACGCGACCGTGTCCTCCGTGCTATCGCTCGCGTGAGTCACGCTGTATCGTGATCGTCAATCAGCGACCTTCCCCCGAGGACACACGTGAGTGAAAAGCAGCCGGAGCACGGTCCGAGCGACGTCTGGGGCCCGTTGGGACCCGTGATTCAACCGCTGTTGGGAACATGGATACAGGCGGCCAGGATCGTCGGCAACTCACTGTCGGCGGTGGTTCCCGGGGGCGCTGCGGCGATGAACCAGTTTGCCACGGCCATGTCCGGCGGTCCGCGCACCCTCGACGCGCGACAGAGTGTGCAAGTAAGCTCGCGGGCGCCGGCAACGGTCACGGTAGCGTTGGATCCGGACGCCGAATACATGCTGCTGACGGTAGATCCGTTGTCACCAGCGAAAGACGCCGATGCGCTGCCTCTGCTGGGCGTGGCCATTGCGTGCCGCGAGGGTCATGTCACGGTGAGTGTCACGGTACCCGACGATCAGCCTCCCGGGGTATACGAGGGTGAAATCAAGGACGGCGGGGGCAATCGCCGAGGCCAGGTCACCGTCCAGTTGGCCTCCCTTGTCGGATAATCCTGGGAGAACGCCCATCGTGCCCCCGTTGCCGCTGCCGAAGTTCGTGGAGATGCCGGGCGTCTCGCTGCCGGTGCAGCCACCATTCCCGTTCGAGGGCATGTCGGCGCGCGCGTTTCCGTTGCGGGCCAGTCTGGGATCGCTGCAGCGGTTCGTCGACAGCTACCTCAATCACATCCCGCCAGAACTCGGGCGCTTTCGTGTGCCCGCACCGTTCGTCACCCTGATGTTGCTCGATTACGGCCGCATGGCGATCGAGGTGGGAAACTACGGGTGGTTGGCGCAACGCGAAATCCTGTTCAGCATTCCGCTGGAGTGGTACAAGGTTGTAAACGGGAAGTGGCAGTTCCACGACTGGGCCACGATTGCGCCGTTCATCTACGTGGACGACGAACTGTCCATGACCGTGGGACGCACGGTGTATGGCTGGCCCAAGACCAATGCCGCGCTGGAGCCCACCACCAACGACTGGCTGCGCGATGCCAAGGCGCCGGTGCGCGAAGCGCTGGTTCGCACGTCGGTGTTCTCCGAGTTGTATTCGGGCAAGCGGCTGGAAATGAAACCGTTGTTGGAAGTCCAGCGCGATGCGCCCATGTCGCACTTGCGGTTGCCGTTCGACCCCAATTCACCGTTGGCGCCGTGGACCATTGCCCGCAACCTCGCGGAATCGGTGGTGGGGCTGTCGCGCGATGCGGTGGGCTTGCTCGCAGGACTCGGCGTGATGCCGACACATCCCGGAGCCAGCACCGACAACTATCTCGCCATGGTCAATCGCCTGGCGAAGATGGTGGTCCCGACCCGGCCGAACCTGTGCGCCAACACGATCAACCTGAAGCAATTCCGGCGTGCCGAACGCCCCGATGAATATGCCTATCAGGCGGTAACGAACGCCCCGATGCGACTGACCGCCTATAACGCGGGTGGCATGATGGGCGAGGAACGTCTCCTCGCGGGCGACGCGTCGGGCGGGTACTCCGTCATCATGCATCGCTGGCCGTCACTCCCGATTGTCGAGACGCTGGGCCTTGAAGTGGCGCGCCAGTGGAAGGGGACGGGATGTGACGTCGCGGTGCTCAAACCGGTCGCGCCGTACTGGTTCAACGTGGACATGGAATATTCGCCGGGGACCAACCTGGCCTGGCGATCGCATGAGGGCATCTGGAACGGCCCGGACGGCCGGAAATATCCGCTCACCGTGGGGAGCGACCGCAAGGAAGACAAACTCTTCAACACCACGCTGGGATCGGCCAATCGCACCGTGGCCGGCCCGTTTCATTTCACGAACACCACCATTCGCGTGCTGCCGCTGCTCGCGTGGAAGGACACGCTGCAGGGTTTCCTGAACACCACCTACAACGAAGCCCTGTCGCCGGGAGACTGCGCGAACAACCTGCCCATGTCACTCTGGGCCCCGGACGAGGGCGAGTTTGCGCATGTCTACCTCGTGGCGACCAGCGTGGGTGAGGTGACATCGACATCAGACAATGTCGGCGATTGGGCCAACTACGAGTTGTCCTTCCTCATTCCGATCCGGCGATTCGAAATGAAGGAGGGAAAGCCCGTGTTCGTTGGCGTCGGCGTCGTGTCGGCGTTCACCTTCGTTGACAATGCGACGGCGGCGGCGGCGAACACGGAAGTGCTGGGGATTCCCACCACGAGTGCGGGATTCGTGGTGCCGGAGAACCAGTGGATGTCACTGGACGGGCCATCGAGTGATGTGGTGCAGTCGCTGCTGCAGGTGCGTGCCGAAGTGCTGCCGGCGGTCGGGCTTGGCGAGAAGGCGCAGCAACGCACCATTCTGCGCGTGGAGTCCGGGCGACCGGCCGAGCTGGACGTGGAAGAGGACTGGCGGTCGCTGGCGGATACGTGGGGGAACATCCTCAAGTCCGAACTGCGGCGCAAACGGGCCATCAGCAATTGGCATGTCACGCAAAACACCCAGGAGTCCGAGCAGGACGTGTCGTCAAGCCTGCTCGATGCCGGGCGTCGGCTCGCCCTTGAAGTCCTCGGCAACGGCATGCCGGTGTCGTATTACACGCTCAAGCAGTATCGCGATGTCGCCGAGCCATTCTCTGCCTGCTACCAGTCGCTGGTGCGCGTGCAGCGGACGCTCACGGAAGTGCTGGATCTTCGTGAGATCGAAGAGCCCTTGACCGTCTTCATCCACGATTATCCCACACGCCCGGTGGCGCAGCTGCTTGGATTGGTGGGCCAGCAGATGCCGGGCGATGGCATGGGAATCATTTTCGGCCTGCAGCCGCAGCGCCCGTTCTGGATGTCGGTGACGATGGATGAGTCGCTGGGAGAAAACGTGGAGTATCGCGCGGGCGGTCAGGGCTGGACAGCGTCACGCGCGCTTCCCACGTTCTTCGGCGACACCGAACATGTCCGCGTGCCGGACAGCGCGGTGGACATGCTGGACCAAGGCGATGCGCGGCGCCTCACGCGCGCCGCACGCGAGGGCGGCAGTGCGCAAGTGACGCCCTCGCCGACACTGCACATTTCGGCGGAGTCCGCACTGCTTAGTCTCGACCCGCAGATCATCCTGGAATCACTGCTGTCCCGGGAATGGGGGAACTGGAGCGAGGACGCGCGGTGGCGCGCGGGACGACGGTCGCTTGAGGCCCGATACGCCGAGCGCCTCGCCGGTGTCTCCGAAGGTGGCGTCGCGCGCATGGAGTCACAGTTCTTCAGTGAAATCCTGGCCGAGGTGGGACGCCGCCCGGGTGAGCCGCCGGTGCGGCGAGTGGAGGCGATGGTGACCCAGTTGAAAGCGTTTGGCGAAACCCGCCTGTCCATGGAACACACCTGGGAAAAGCTGGCGTCGCTGGTGGGTCGTTCCGGAGTGCTCGGGGCCCCGTCACCCGGTCCCGTCACGGCCGCCGCCATCGCTGATGCGCGACACGAGTTCCTGGAATTGGTCACGAAGATTGCGAGGACGCCCATCACCGGTATCGCTGACTCCCCGGGGAAGCCGGCCGACTACCGGCCCTCGGCAGACCACAGCCGGCTGAGCGACGCCAATATGCGTTTGTTCGAGCTGCTGCTGGAGGAGTACCGCGCCTTCGAAAACGCGCTGCGCGTGGCGACTGGCGTGCCACCGTGGAAACACGCGGACGCGGCGGCCCCCGAATCAACCAAGGCCGCGCACGGGGCGGAACGTCTGGACCTCGAGGAACTGCTCAAGAGGCTTCAGGCGATGGACGCGAACATTCCCGCAACGGCAGCAAGCGAATCGCCGGATTCGCCTGGCGAGACGGCCGACAAACGCATGCAACGACTTCGCGACGAGACCGTTGCGCGACGTGATACGTTGCGCGAGTTGGTCCGCCTGTCACGGGAACGCTGCGACATGCAGCGCGAAGCGCTCTTCAACGAACTCTCGCGGGCCGCGCAGAAACCCGACCACGTGGTGTGGCGCGGCGCGA
Source organism: Gemmatimonadaceae bacterium (assembly GCA_016720905.1). Taxonomy (NCBI): domain Bacteria; kingdom Pseudomonadati; phylum Gemmatimonadota; class Gemmatimonadia; order Gemmatimonadales; family Gemmatimonadaceae; species Gemmatimonadaceae bacterium. The sequence continues at coordinate 16,937 of JADKJT010000011.1, forward strand.
CGGGCACGGAACGCGATCGCATGTTCCCGCTGGCGCAATCGTGGGATGAATCCTGGTACGTGGGCGCGGAAGCACGGACACCGATGGTGACCAGCGCTCCCGGACCGGATCAGTCGGTGGGATGACCTGTCACTACTTTCGCGGCGAGGTATCGGGGTGAAGATCCGAACAGGTGCGGTGGTGTTGGTACTCGGAGCCGCAGGGTGCGCGCACCGTCCCAGCACGAGTGACTCCGGTGCGGCAACTGCTTCGACGCGCGACGGCGATGTCATTACGGCGCAGGAGTTGTCTGACCCGTCGGTTGGCGCCAGCAACGCGTTGGACGCCGTGCGGCGATTGCGTCCACGATTCCTCGCTTCTCGCGGTCGACAAAGCATCATGATGGCCGACGCCGGCACGGTGCACATTTCCGTCAACGGTGGTCCACTGCTGGTCGTGAATGACTTGAGCCGCATGCGCCCCGGCGAGATTTTCGAGATTCGCTACCTGAACTCCAGCGATGCCGCGCAGCGATTCGGAACGTCCTCCGGCAGCGGACCCGTGCTCCTGGTGAAGACCAAATGAACGCGACTCGTCCGTGTGCCAGGGCTATTGGATTGGCCGCGCTGCTGGTTGCCTGCACGCACCAGTCGGGTGGGCCCGCCGGCGGCACCCGCCCCATCATGACCACCGCGGCCATCACCGAGGCCGATCTGCGGCAACGCCTGTTTCGCGTGACCGATGACTCCACCATGGGTCGCGAAACCGGCAGCAAGGGAGCGTACTCGGTCACCGAATACATCGCCGCCGAGTTCAAGCGCCTGGGACTGGAGCCAGGCGGTGACAACGGTGGGTGGTTTCAGGTGGTCCCGATGTGGCGAGTGGCCGTCGATCCCGCCTCAAGATTATCGGCGGGTGGGACGTCACTCACGGTTTTCCGCGACTTCATGCCCGGCAGCAGCCTCGCTCCCGCACGCGTACTGAACGCCGCTGCGGTGGTATACGGCGGAAGCATCCGCGATACCACGCCGTGGATTCCGGCGGCAAGTGCGGCGGGCAAGGTGGTGCTGATCGATGTACCGCTGGGCACGTCGTTTCGCGCGGCGTCCGCTGTCGGATCGCGCTATCGTGACGCCATCGCCCTGCTGGTATCCGGATTGGAAGACGTTCCCGCCGAGCAAGTGGCGCGGTTGCGCGAGGGTCGACCGGTTCCCGATACGTCGCGCAACGCGCGCGGCGTACCCATAGTATGGGTCAGCCGCAGCGCGGCGCGCACCATCATGGGTGCCGACGTGGCGGCGCTGGCGCCGGGAGCCGCGGGTCTGCCGCTCAGCGGGCGCTTTGACTATCCGCGCACGCCCGTGGCGTACGCGGCGCGTAACGTGGTGGGCATTCTGCGCGGCAACGATGCGCGGCTGCGCTCACAGTATCTCACCCTCACCGCGCACAATGATCACGTGGGCTATGATCACAGTCCCGTGGATCACGACTCGCTGCGCGCCTTCAACACCGTAGTGCGTCCCATGGGCGCCGACTCCCCGGTGCGCTCGGTCACGACGGCCGAGTGGGCGCGCATACGCGCGATGCTGGACAGTCTCCGGCGCGTCAACACCCCGCGACTCGATTCCATTCGCAATGGAGCCGACGACGATGGGTCGGGCACAGCATCCATTTTGGAAATCGCCGAAGCGTTTGCGCTGGGCGGCACGCGACCGAAACGGTCGTTGATCTTTGTCAGTCACACCGGCGAGGAAGCCGGCCTGCTGGGCTCACGCTGGTTTGGTGATCACGCGCCCGTGCCGGTCGATTCCATTGTCGGCGAGATCGACCAGGATATGGTGGGGCGCGGAACGTCCAGCGATTTCCCGCGCAACGGCACCGGGGCCGGGAGCGACACGTACCTAGAGGTGATTGGCGCCAAGCGCATCTCGCGCGAATTCGGCGAGTATCTCGAACGGGCGAACGCGCAACAGCCGATTCCGTTTGCGTTCGACTACACGTTTGATGCGCCGGGACACCCGCTGCAGTACTACTGCCGGGCCGATCATTACAACTACGCGCGGCACGGCATCCCGGCGGTGGCATTCTCGCGAGGCGAGCATCAGGACTACCATCAGGTGACCGACGAGGCGCAGTATATCAGCTACCGGGACCTGCAGCGCGTGTCGAAAATGGTGTTCGACGCCGCGATGCTGATCGGCAACGCCGCGGAGCGACCGAAACGTGATGGTGCGAAGCCGACAGATCCGAATGCGCCGTGCCGACAGTGGGCAGGAACGCGGGCAGGAACGCGGGCGGGCAGGAACGCGGGCACTCCATGATGGGACGCGCATCCGCGGCTTGGCTGCTGGCCGTGCTTCTGACGCCGATACAGGCAACGAGCCAGCCGTCACCAATCACCGCACTGCGTTTCGGCGCCATGGCCGAGCCGTCGGGACGCACCACCCGTAACGTCACCATTCTGGTGCGGGGTGATTCGATCCTGCGTGTGGGCAACGGCACCGGCATCATTCCGAAGGGTGCCACCGTCGTCGACTTGCGACGCTACACGGCCATTCCCGGCCTGATCGACGTGCACACGCACCTGACGTTTGTGCGCGACAAATCGAATCCGCTGGTCAATGGCCCTCGCAGCCGCGATTCCGTCGTGGCAGCAGCGGCCGAGAACGCGCGCCGCACACTGGAGACCGGTGTCACCACGGTGCGCGACCTGGGTGCCGCCAACTATGCGGACATCGCCTTGCGTGATTCCATCAACAAAGGCGTGATGGTGGGCCCCCGCATGTTCGTGGCGGGATATGGTCTGTCCAAGGTGACCACCACGGCGTCGGGAGCCACGTCGCAGGCCGCGCGCGGACGGGTGCGTGACACGCTGGAAATCAAGGAAGCCATCAAGGCACAAGTCGATGCGGGTGCCGACTGGATCAAGATGTATGGCTCGACCGGCACGTATGCGAACGTCACCGGTGTGCAGACGTTCACCGATGTCGAGATGCGCGTGGCCGCGGAGACCGCGCATCACTGGCAGCGACCAATCGCCATTCACTCATATGGCGACTCCGGTGGCCGCGCCGCCCTGCGCGCCGGTGCCGAGTCGGTGGAGCATCCGGCTGGATTCGACGACGCCACCCTGTCCGAGTGGGCGCGCCGTGGCACGATGTACGTGCCCACCATCGATCACAATCGGTTCTACGCCGAGAATGCTCCGCTGTTGGGCTACACGCGCGAACAGGTGGCCGGGCTCGATTCGTTTCGAATGCTCAACCTCGAAACCGCCCGCCGCGCGCACAAGGCCGGCGTACGATTCGCCATGGGATCGGACGCGGTGTGGTGGATGTTCGGCGAGAACACGCGCGAGTTGGGGTGGTTCGTGAAGGCCGGCATGTCGCCGGCGCAGGCGCTGGCTGCCGCCACGACCAATGGTGCCGCCCTGCTCGGACAGTCAAAGAAGCTTGGGCGCATTGCGCCGGGATTTCTTGCCGATATCGTCGCGGTGGAGGGGAATCCACTGCGGGACATCACGGTCGTTCTCGATCAGGTGGTGTGGGTGATGAAAGGCGGCGCGGTCGTCGTCGACAACCGCCGGAGCAGCACGCGAACCGAGCGGCCGTGACGATCGCTTGACCGGTCGTTGTTTCGGAGGGATAATCGAGGACCGCACCACGGGGCCGTAGCGTTTCGTGGTCGGCGTTCTCGCAGGCACCTCCAACGGAATCCGCCGATGCCCACCATGCGTGCCCCGACGTTTCTATTCGCCGCGTTGACTTTGCTGTCGACAGCGCCCCTCGTAGCTCAAGGGATCGGAGGTGTTCCCGCACCGGCCGTCCCGATGATCAATCAATCGGCGGACCCTTTGCTGAGGAGCTTTCGGTTCCGAAATATCGGACCGGCCAGCATGGGTGGCCGCATCCACGACATTGAGGTTTCGGAAAGCAGCCCGTCCACGATCTACCTGGGCTACGCGGTGGGCGGCATCTGGAAGTCCGAGAACAACGGCACCACGTTCGCGCCGGTCTTCGACACGTATGAGGTCGCGTCATTTGGCGATCTGGCCGTCCACCCGAAAGACCCGAACATCGTGTACGCCGGGTCGGGTGAAGCGAACAATCGCCAGTCGTCGTCATTTGGCGGCGGCATGTACAAGACCACCGATGGCGGCAAGACGTGGCAGTTGCAGGGCCTTCGCGAAACGCAGTCCATCGCGCGCGTCGTGATCGACCCCCGGAACCCGGAGACCGTGTATGCGGCGGTGATCGGTCCGCTGTTCGGCGCCAGCCCGGATCGCGGCGTGTACAAGACCACCAATGGCGGTCGCACGTGGAACAAGATCAAGTACATCGACGAGAACACCGGATTCACCGATATCGCGATTGATCGTTCCAATCCCAGTGTGCTGTACGCCGCAAGTTATCAACGGCGGCGCACGCACTGCTGCTTCAACGGCGGCGGTCCGGAGAGTGCAATCTGGAAGACCACCAACGGTGGAAGCTCGTGGACGAAGATGACCGGCAACGGCCTTCCGCCGGGCACGTATGGTCGCATTGCGCTGGATGTGTCGCGCTCGAATCCCGGCGTTGTGTACGCCCAGATCGAAGCCGGTGAGATCGGACGCGAAGTGGATCCCGAATCGGGCCGGGGCGGCGGTGGGGGCGTCGGTGGCGGTGGATTCGACTGGTGCAACAACGCGGGACCCGGTGGTGGCTTCGGTGGTGGCGGTGGCCGAGGAGGCGCGTCCTCCGGGCAGCCGCAGACCGCGCCGGCTCTCAATCCGGCCGCCGGTGGCATCTTCCGCACGGATAACGGTGGTGGTGCCTGGCGACTGGTCAGCAACTGCAACGCACGACCGATGTACTTCAGCCAGTTGCGTATCGATCCGCAGAATCCCAACGCCGTGTATGTCGCCGGGCTCCCCATCGCCAAGTCACTCGATGGCGGACGGACGTTTGCCACGCTCAACGAGGCGGGCGGTCATGGCAATCCGGGACACGTTGATGTCCACGCGATCTGGATTGATCCGAAGAACCCGAATCACATCATGAACGGCAATGATGGTGGTCTCGACATCAGCTACGATCAGGGCCGCTCATGGACGTCCGTCAAGACGATGGTCACGTCCCTGGCCTACGATGTGTCTGCGGATATGCGGCGTCCGTACTACGTCTGCGCGGGATTGCAGGACAACGGCAGTTGGTGTGGCCCCAGCTCGCGTCGCACCAACAACGGCATCCTGAATTCCGACTGGTTCAATGTGGGCGGCGGCGATGGCTTCTTCACCGGTCAGGACCCCAACGACTACAACATCGTCTTCGCAGAATCGCAAAACGGCAACACCAGCCGTCTGGACCTGCGAACCGGCCGTGGCGGCAGCATACGGCCCAGCGCGCCGCCCCCGCCCCCGCCGATGGATGTTCCGTCAGCGGCGGCAGTGCCCGGTGCGGGTGGGGCGGCGGCGGCGGCGGCGGCGGACGAGGCGGCAACCCCAACGTGGTGAACGCCACCCCGGGAGAACAGTACCGGTACAACTGGAACACACCGTACCAACTGTCGTCGCACAATTCCAGCGTGATGTGGCTGGGTGGCAACCGGTTGTTCCGCTCGTATGACCGTGGCGAAACCTGGATTGCCGGCCCCGACGTCACCAAGATATTCGACCGCAGTACCGTCGACATCATGGGTGTGAAAGGCAGCCAGTCCATGCTGTCCAAGAACGACGGACTCACCCAGTACAGCACGATTATCGCGGTGTCGGAATCGCCGATCAAGCCGGGCCTCGTGTGGGTCGGCACGGACGACGGGAGCTTGCAGCTGACCCGCGACAACATGGCGACGTTTACCGATGTATCGAAGAATCTCCCCGGCCTGCCGACGGGGCACTTCCATTGGGTGTCGCGTGTCGTCGCATCGGCGTTCGATTCCGCCACGGCCTATGTCGCCGTGGACGGGCATCGCAGCAACGATCTCAAGCCATACATTTTCGTCACCAAGGACTTCGGTCGCACGTTCACATCAATCACGAAAGGGCTGCCCGCGTACGGGAACGTGCAGGTCGTCACGGAAGATCCGAAGAACCGCAACTTGCTGTACGCCGGGACGGAGTTCGGACTGTATGTGTCGACGGACGCGGGTCAGTCGTGGCAGAAGTTCATGAACAACTTCCCCACGGTGCGGACGGACGACATTCTGGTGCATCCGCGCGATGGCGACCTCATTGTCGCCACCCATGGGCGTGGCGTCTGGATCGCGGACGACATCACCCCGCTGCAACAGCTGACGCCCGCAGTGCTGGCATCTGACGCCACCCTGTTCGATCTCCGCCCCGCGGTGGCGTGGCTCAATGATCGCAAACTCGGCCAGCAGGTTACCGGCCAGCAGGTGTACCGTGGCGAGAATGCGCCGCGCGGTGCCAGCGTCAACTACTACCTGCGGACCGCCGCCACCGGTGACGTGCGCATCACGATCACCGATGTCATGGGACGCGTGGTCCGTACTCTCACCGGCACGAAGGACGCCGGCGTGAATCGCGTATTGTGGAACCTCGCACCGACGCCAACCGCAGACGCGGGAGGTGGTCGTGGCGGCGGCGGCGGCCCAGAGGCGGTTCCGCCAGGCATGTACAAGGTCACCCTGCTGGTGAACGGACTGACGCTGTCCAAGACCATCCAAGTGCTGGAAGACCGTTGGATGGAGGAACGCTAGCGTTCGGAGTCGTTACCAAACTGAGTCCAAGGCGTGCAAACCGAGCTGGTCGGTGTGGGGTATCCTTCGATATGCCTATCCGACCAGCCGGGGCGCTGCGCACAGTAGTCAGTCTGGCGTTGGCGTGTGGAGCGCCGCTTGCTGCGCAATCGAGTGACGGTCCGTCACGCTCGCCGTACGTTATCCTGGTGATGACCGACGGTTTCCGCTGGCAGGAAGTGTTTGCCGGCGCCGACCCGGCCATCACGCGGACCATGAGCGCCCCGGAGGCCGTTGCGCTCGGCCAGTCGTTCGAGCGAGAGACAGCGGTCGAGAGTCGCGCCGCCCTGATGCCATTTGTGTGGGGCACTATCGCGGCACAGGGTCAGATTTTTGGCGATGCGGCGGTGGGCAGCGCCTCGTTGTTGACCAACGGATTCAAGTTCTCCTACCCGGGGTACAACGAGGCGCTCACCGGTCACCCCGATCCGCGCATCAACAGCAATACCCACCCGCCCAACGAGAATCGCACCGTTTTCGAGTGGCTTAACACCCAGCCTACGCTGAGCGGTCGCGTAGCGGCCTTTGCCACATGGAAAGCCTTCGGGCGCATCCTCAACACGGCGCGCAGTCACCTGCCGCTGTTTGACGGACGCGAGCCGCGCGCCAATGGTACCGAGCAGCCGCGGCTCTACCGGCGTATCCTGGCGACGATTCGGGACCATATCCGCGGCAGTGTGCGCGATCGACTCACCCAGCGAGCGGTGCGCGACTATCGCCTGGCATCGACGCCGCGCGTGCTGTTCATCGGGTACGGCGAAACGGATAACTGGGCACACGCCGACCGCTACGACCGGTACCTGCAATCGGCACATCAGGTCGATGCCTATCTCGCGGAGCTGTGGGCCAACGTGCAGGCCAACCCGGCCACGCGTGACAGCACCACGCTGATTGTCACCACCGATCATGGCCGCGGCGCCGGGCTGCGATGGACGGAGCACGGCGCCGACGTCGACGGCGCAGAACGCATCTGGATTGCGGTCATGGGCCCCGGCATTCCCGCTCTCGGCGTGCGTCAGGGTGTGCCGAGCACCGGGTCGCAGGTGGCCGCGACCGTTGCGGCGGCGCTGGGGCTGGATTGGACGGAAGCGGAGCCGAAAGCGGCGGCGGCGTTGCCGGTGTTCAGCGCCCGTCACTGATTGCGAAGGCACGTCTGATATCGCATTAATCAGGATGGGAAAGAATTGGCGGTCACCGGCGAGTCGATGGGCCGGCGCGGTGGTCCTGCTAGGCGTTGCCGCCTGTGAGAGCGACTCGATAACGGCATCGGCCCCTTTCACGCTCGCCAGCCTGACGGCTGACTCGGTATTTGTCGGTCGGACGGTACGCGTGGTGGCGCTCTCGTCGTTCGACAACGCGGTGATCACGGCAGCGCCGCTGGCGTGGAGCAGCACCGATACCAGCGTCGCTCGCGTCACAACGAACGGAACGATCATCGGCGTTGGCGTGGGGCGTGTGACCATTACCGGCACCCTCGATGGTCGCGCGTTGTCCACGAACATCCGGGTAGTACCCCGTCGTGTTGACGGCGGCGCCTTACTTGCTCTTTCCGCTCCCGGAGCCGGAGCCATGTGCGCCCTGCGGACAGACGGTGCGCCGGTCTGCCTGCCTGCCACTTCGCTTGACTCGTCGAGCCTCATGTCCGCGTGGGCCGGCGCTACTGGCCTGCGCCTGGCGACCCTGCACACCGCCGAATCGCACAGCTGCGGACTGTCGGCGACAGGCACCATGTATTGCGCGGGTGTGAACGCGTATGGGCAGCTCGCGAATGGCCACACCAGCACCCAGCGTGTCGCGGCCCCCTTCGAAACAGGCAGCGGGCTTCCCTATCGGTTTGTCAGCGTTGGTGGATCGGAGGCGATCGGATTCACCTGCGCCATTCGTGCGGCCGACTCGGTTGTCGTCTGTGCGGGGCGAAACCTGGGGTACCAGACCGGCCACACACCACTCAGCGACTACGACACCCTCTTTGCACCGGTCACAGGAAGTCTCAAGGCGCTGACCGTCTCCACCGGCCGCAATCACAGCTGCGCCGTAGCGCTCGATCACAGTCTCTCTTGCTGGGGAGCGAATGACCACGCGCTGTTCGGCGTGCCGACGACCACCGTGTCCCAGACTCATGTCCCGCAGCGCATTCCCGGCGGCACCACCTACCGATTCGTGAGTAGCGGGAGTCACACGTGCGCGGTGTCGACCGCCGACGAGTTGTCCTGCTGGGGAAGCAATGCCTCGGGGCAATTGGGTATTGGCAGCCTGGACACGTTGCCGCACTCAACACCGCAGAGAATTGACCTCGGCGCGCCCGTCAATACGGTCACGGCCGGCAATGGTTTCACCTGCGCGCTCACAACGGCGGGCAGACTGCACTGCTGGGGTGCCATCCCCATCAACGCGGATTTCGTCGCGGTGCTTGGGAGCGCACGGTACGCGCCAGTGCGGCTGGCGAACGGGATCGACTTTCAGTCGATCAGCGCCAATGCCCGACAGATATGTGGCGTGACGACGGACGGCAGAGGCATATGCCTGTGACACGATGGATGAGACCGCGAACGTTGCTCGCCGTGGCAAGTTGCGGTGTGGCGCTCTGTGGTTGCCACGAGAATACGGCGGCGCCAGTCGTACACGTCACCGCCGTGACGCTGCAGGCTCGCGGCGATTCGCTGTTTCTGGGGCGCGCCATGCGATTGAATGCGGCGGCCATCGGCGATTCCACCATCGGCACGGCGCCGCGTTTCATCTGGACCAGTTCCGACACGAACGTGGTCGTCGTCGATTCGCTGGGCACGGTGCTTGGCGTCGGCGTCGGCACGGCGACGGTGCGTGCGGAGCTTCAGGGGCAGCGGGCACAACGCGCAGTGCGCATCGTGCTGCAACGCGCCGATGGGGGGGTGACGTTCACCGATGGCTCGGCGAACGACAGCAGAAGTTGTGCGCTGGCGTCGGGCGTCGTCTACTGCCGCGCTGCTCCAACAGCGGCCGACTCGACGCCATTGTTGGTCCGGATGCCCGGCGCGGCGGGACTCTCGTTCACAGCGGTGGAAGGTAGCCTGCACGCGGCCTGCGCTCTCAACGTGGACGGTCGTATCATGTGCTGGGGCAACAATGGCCACTATATTTTCGGGCGTGCAGGCACGGTGGCCGCCGACACAGGACCGGTCGCCGTCAGCACGGCGCGCCGGTTTTCGAGCTTCACGCATGGCGGTCACGCGCAGACCTGCGGCGTGGATCGTACGGATGGCATTGTGTACTGCTGGGGGCACAACGATGGCTATCAGCTTGGCCGAGGCTTTCTGAGTGCGCAGGATTCCACACCGGCACCGGTTGGAGGGAATCTCCGGGGAGCCGCTGTGAGCACGGTGAACTTCTCGACCTGTCTCTTGGACCCCGTTGGCGCCGCATTTTGCGCGGGGAGCGCCAACGTCAACCGATCACGGCTTGGTATCGACGAGACTGGCCTCCCGGCGGAAGTCCCGATGCCGGTCACCGGCGGTTTGCTATTCAAACGCCTGTCCGCAGGCGACAGCGGGGTCTGTGCCATTTCCAAGTCCGATGATGCCTTCTGCTGGGGACTCAACAGCAGTGGCCAACTTGGAATCGGCTCCACCGTCAACCCGCCGACTGGCCCTCAACAGGTGCTTGGGGGGTTGAAGTTTTCCCTGATCGCCACCGTGTACCGCTCATCCACCTGCGGCATTACGCTTGAGGGCGACCTGTATTGCTGGGGACAGTTTGCCCCGATCGTGATTTCGAGTCGTTTGGGAGAACGAGCCCTTCGCCCATATCACCGGATCAAGGGCATCAAGTTCAAATCGCTTACGAAAAGTGAGTTTGCCGCGACGTGTGGAGTAACAACCGACGGACGGGTGTATTGCTGGAACTGACATCAACAGGTTCGGACGAACGCCATTGGCCACTGAGGACCACACCGTGATGCCTTCCAACGCCGACGTCGTCATCATCGGCGGCGGAATCATGGGCGCCAGCACCGCGTACCATCTCGCCAGGCGTGGCGGTAGCAGCGTCGTCCTGCTCGAATCCGAATCAATGTTCGGATTAGGCTCCACCGGCCTCAATGCCGGCGGCATGCGCTACCAGTTCGGCGCGGCCGTGAACATCGCGCTCTCCACGCTCAGCATCGGCATGATGGAGCGATTTGCTGACGAGATGGATCAGGCGGTGGGACTTCGTCGCTGCGGCTATCTGTTCATGCTCGACAACGACGCCGATATGGCGCAGTTCACGCGCAATGTCGCCCTGCAGAACGGGCTGGGCGTTCCCAGCCGAATGGTGAGCGCGGCGGAGATTGCCGAGTTGGCACCAGAAGTGGAACTCAGCGGCATTGTCGGCGGCAGCTGGTGCGCGCGCGATGGACTGGTGGATCCCAACAGCCTGCTGCAGGGCTATGTGTCCAACGCCAGACGCTTCGGGGCCACGCTCGTCAATTGCGCCAAGGTGACGGGTATCGATGTCGCCGCCGGGCGCGTCACGCGCGTGCATTCAACGGCCGGCGTCATCGAGGCGAAGCAGGTGGTGATCGCCGCCGGCGCCTGGTCAGCGCAGGTCGGGGCGCTGGTTGGCGTGGACATCCCCATTCGGCCCATTCGCCGACAGATTGCCGTGACCGCGCCCATCGCGAATCTCCGCAAGGATTTTCCGTTCGTCATCGACTTCTCGCAAGCGCTGTACTTTCACCGTGAAGGGAATGCGATTCTCACGGGCATGTCAAATCGGGATGAACCGGCTGGCTTTGACACCAGCGTGGATGAAGGGTGGCGCCTGACCCATCTGGAGCAGGCCATGCAACGCCTGCCGATGCTGTCCGATGCCAGCATCGCGGCCGACTGGGCCGGATTGTATGAAGTCACGCCCGACGATCAACCCATCCTCGGCCCGATTCCGTCAGTGGATGGGCTGTACCTCTGCGCCGGATTCAGCGGGCATGGTCTGATGCACGGTCCGGCGGCGGGGCTGTTGATGGCCGAGGAGCTGCTGGACGGACGCGCGCACACCATCGACATCGACCCACTGCGGTGGCGAACCTTTGGTGCCGGTGACGCGGTTGGCGAATACAACGTCGTCTGACTGCACGTCAGCACGTCAGAGCCATGTTCGCCACCCGATCCATCCGTTGACCAGCAGGTAGGTGGCCGCCACCACGTTGAGTCCTGCAACCGCGCGTACCGACCACCGCGACACCAGCGCCCATCGGCTTGGTGATGCCGGCACCCGAACGGCAACCCACGCGCACAGCAGTGCCAGAAATCCAAACAGCATGCCGATAACCCAGATCGACACACTGATGGGCGTGGGATTGCCCAGCGTCTGAACACTTTCAATGCCCACGCTGAAGAGCGCGATCTGCACAACCACCAGCGAGGCCGCAGCTGCGGCGATTCGCCACGCGGGCGCCGTCGAAGCCCTGTGCACGGATCGACGACGGACGCGCCGAATCATGAAGCGCAACGCGCCAAAGGCCATCGCCACGCCGGAGAGGCACAGCCCGGCGATCCACACTACCGCGACGGCAAAGCGGCCCACGCCGTCCACGGCCGTCACGCGGGCCATCGATACGCCGAGCGTCGCGCCCACCCACTCAATACCCTCGGCGCGTCCGTTTGCGTCGTCGCGAACGAACACCAATGTGGCCTCCGATTGACCCGGCTGACGAAACCGAACACTGTCAACCGCCACGAAGTCGATGGCATCGCCAAGTATGGGCTTGAGCCGCATCGTACTGTCGCGAAACGTCACGTGCACGATGCCGGGAATGCGCTCGATCACATACAGATGCTGGGTTCTCGGCGATACACCGCGATACCAACCAGTGAAGCGCGCGGATGTGCTGGCAGGCGCCGTGACCACGGCAGGCGGCGGCGGTGGAACAATACCCTGGGTGAGAAACGCCCGCACCAACCGCGTGATCAGGCCAAACGCTTCGCCGTTGGCGGCGTTGATCTGGAATGCGTAACCCACGCCGAAGCCTGGCAGATAGCTCATGTCGGAAAGGCCGCCGTCCACGGCGCCATTGTGCCCCGTCCATGAAAACCCGGTGGTGTCCGCGGTGTGGTACAGGTGCAACCCGTAACCAACGGCGAGGCCGGTGCGTGCCGCCATCGATGACGCTGATCGTTCCATGCGCTCGATTGACGTCGATGGCAGCAGTGCTTTGCCATCAATTGTTCCGCGTCCGAGCAGGAATCGCACATAGGCCGCCATGTCGTGCGATGACGCATTGATGCTGCCCGCAGGACGCACGAAGACATGCCAATATGGAACCGGAGATGTGCCATCGGCACGATAGAGTGTGGCGGCGCTCACCTTCGTGCTGTCTGGACGGAAATACGTGGCCGTCTTCATCCCGATTGGGGTGAACCATCGGTCTTGCACCACCTGCTCGAACGGTTTGCCCTCAATGCGCTCGATGATCAGCGCCACGATGGCCGGTCCCGTGTTGCAGTACGAGAAGCGCGTCCCGGGGCGCCAGCGCGACACGCGCGTGGCCGAGTCCAAGGCCAGGCCAGCGGGCAATGGCAGTGGAACGGGATTGCTGTTCGCGTACGACTTGAGTGAGTTGTCATCGAATCCGCTGGTGTGCTCCAGCAGATGCACGATGCGCACCGGATCGGTGGACTCCCACGGGTTCTCGAAATAAAACCCCGGGAGCGCCTGCGACAGCGGCTGGTCAAGCGACAGTCGCCCCTCGCGAACCAGCGCTTGCACCGTGAGCGCCACGAACGCCTTGGACGTGGAGCCGATGCGAAACAGCGTCGAATCCGTGGCCTTGACTGTCGGCGCAACCCGCGCGCGCCCTAGGCCGCCGGTGTAGATGACGCTGTCGTGACGCACAATGGCGAGTCCGATACCCGGCACCTTGGCGCTGTCGAGCACTCGCTGAATGCGCGACTCCAACTCGGCAATCGTCCGAGGTGCGACGAACTTCGGCGTACTGTCGGCGGCGGTGGCGCTGACGGCGGCGAACAGCGCGACAAGAATCGAAGAGGCTGACATATGTCGAGTGTCGAGGGGTCACCGCGCGGCGGCGTGCGCCGTCACGAACGATTGGTGCGCATGAAGGGGGGGCGGCGCGGGCGGCTCACGCTGCCCCAATATGCGGTGCCGCGACGTTCCAGTGCCAGCGGGCGTTGGCGAACCTGCTGATTCGAGCCGATATTGCTGGATCCCATGTCGTGCGTCCGCCTGACGACCATCTCCGGAGAGCCATGTTCACGCGCCATGCTGCCCTGCTTGCTCTTGTCGTGTCTGCATCGCTGTCCCCCCGGTCCCTGCGCGGACAGTCGCTTGGGACCACCGCCGTTGGCCTCATCGCCGGCGTGTCTCGCACGACGCTGGGGGGAAAGGATGTAGCCGCCGATATCGAGAGTCGCACCAACGTGCTCGCGGGATTGTCATTCGTGCATGCAAACTCGGCGAGACTCCACGTCGAGGTGGACGGGCTGTACGCCCGAAAAGGGTTTCGTTCCCCCGGGGCCACCAGCACGTTCGACTTCACGGCCACCTATCTCGAGGTGCCGTTGCTGCTGCGGCTCAACATCGCACCCGAGAGGCAGCTGCGTCCGTTTGTCGCCGGCGGTACGGCGGTGAGCGTGCGACTTGGGTGCCGAGGGGTTACCACGTCGTCGACTGGTTCAGTCACGCTGTCATGCGACAATCTCGTGGCGCGCAGTGGTCTCGACGTGAACAAGACCGACGTCGCCGCCGTTCTGGGTGGCGGTGTGGAATTCCCGGTCGGCGCCGCACAACTCACGCTGGCCACGCGCTACACCATGGGGTTTTCCCGCGTGATCGGCGGCAACGACAACTACAATCGGGCGCTGAGTTTCTACGTGGGCCTTGCCAAGGCGCGACGCGAGTAGGCGGTGAACGTCGCCCTGAAATGCCTGCTGGGTTGGAGCATCTGGCTGGGTGCCGCTACCGAGCTGTCGGCCCAGCACGTTGGCGGCTCGTATGCCAGAACGGCGTCGACGGTGGATTGGCAGTATCCCGCTCCGCCCGCTGGCTGCGATTCCTGCATTTCCGATGCCGAACCGAACGCCGGTCGCCACGCCACGGCGCTCGGAATTGTGGCACAATGGCACGTGGACCGGTGGTTCGGCGCTGCATCGGAAATCCGGTTTACGCCGAAGGGATTTGCGGTATCGCAGCCGACGCTCGCCGTAGACTATCTAGAAATCCCCTTGCTCCTTCGCGTTGGCAGACTCGTGCACCAAAGTGTCACCGTCTCGCCGTTTGCCGAGGCCGGTCCGGCGATCGCCTTTCGCACCACATGCCGGGTGCGATACAACAGCACCTCAGAGGGATGCTACAATGGCGCGGCGTTTGGACAGGATTGGCGTATCCGCCGACTGGATGTAACAGCCGTGGCTGGAGTGGGCGTCGCCCTGCATGTGCACGGCAATCTGCTGATGGCCGGTGAACGCGTGGATTGGGGACTGCGCCACATTGGTGGCGCCGAAGGTGTGCCCACAAAGCACCGGTCCCTCTTGACCTATGTGAGTTGGATGGTTCCGCTCCCCTGACTCGCCAAACTGCGCTCGCCTGTCACAACATCACCGCCAACCGCCGCTTACATCGAGTGTACGGAATCGTTCAGCTGACATGGCGTCGCGGGTTTCGCCCTTTACAGTGGCGGCGAGGGCAGCGAAGATGTTCGCGGCAAGCGCAGACTGAATCCTCGATGGAGAACCGCGTGTCCCGGATTGACGCCAGACTGAAGGAACTTGGCCTGATTCCTCCCGTCACCGCTTCCAGATGCCGCCGGGTGGTGCTGCCCTTCCCCTGGGTTCGGATTGTTGGCCGACGAGCGATTTTTTCCGGACATGGCCCGACCAACACCGATGGTTCGCTGGCGACTCCATTGGGCAAAGTCGGCAGCGAAGTATCGCCGGAACAGGCGTATGCTGCGGCGCGCCTGACCGCCTTGGCGATTCTCGGCAGCCTTCGCCGCGAACTGGGCGATCTTGACCGCATTGCTGCTTGGACCAGAGTGTTTGGCATGGTCAACTCCGCGCCGGGGTTCAATCGGCAACCGGCAGTCATCAACGGGTTCACCGACCTGATTCTCGAGGTGTTCGGCGCGGCGATCGGCGCGCATGCCCGAAGTGCGGTGGGGCTGGCGGAACTCCCGTTCAACATCCCCGTCGAAATCGAAGGTGAGGTCGAGATCGTCCCGCGGTGAGTGGCATCCCGTCGTAGCTGGAATTGGCGCTTGCGGACCGCTACCGATTGGAGCGGGTGCTTGGCGTGGGCGGCATGGCCACGGTGTATCTGGCTGAGGATCTGAAGCACCATCGTCGCGTGGCGGTGAAGGTGCTGCGGTCGGATGTGTCCATGGCGTTGGGGGTGGAACGGTTTCTGCGCGAGATCGAGACGACGGCGAATTTGCGACACCCGCACATTCTGCCCCTCTACGACTCGGGCGAGGCGGCCGGCGCGCTGTTCTATGTCATGCCATACATCGAGGGCGAGTCGCTGCGCGACCGACTTGATCGCGACAAGCAGTTGCCGATTGCCGACGCGCTGCAGATCACGCGTGAAGTTGCCGATGCACTGCAGTACGCGCACGGGCGTGGCGTAATCCATCGCGATATCAAGCCGGAGAATGTGCTGCTCGAAGGTGGCCATGCCGTGGTGGCGGACTTTGGCATCTCCAAGGCCATTCAGGCGGGTGCTGGCCCCGCGCTTACGGAGACCGGGCTGGCCATCGGTACCGTGCGTTACATGAGTCCCGAGCAGGCGTCGGCCGAGTCGGACCTTGATGGTCGCAGCGATCAGTATGCGTTGGCGTGTCTGTTGCACGAAATGTTGTCCGGGCAACCACCATTTACGGGGCCGACGGCGGAAAGCGTAGTGCATCAACATCTGGTGGCCACACCGCCGCCTCTCACGCAGTTCCGACCAAATGTGCCGGCCGACATCGTGACGGCGGTGCAGCGGGCGTTGGCCAAGACGCCAGCCGATCGATTCAGTGGGGTTCAGCAGTTTTCCGAAGCGCTCCGCTCAATCACGGGTCCGACACCGGCCCGGACCGTGAAGCATTCGCTGCGTATCCTCGCCGCCGTCACGGCCATCGTGGTAGTCGCCGCAGTCATGACCACCGTGTGGTGGCGCGGCCGGCGTGATACCGCGCCGATGTCCGTGCTCGGTCGCAATATGCAGATCACGCGGGAGTTCGGTCTCGAGCTCGATCCCGCGCTGTCTCCCGATGGACAGTTCGTCGCATACGCCGCGGGTCCAACCACGCATCTGCAGCTGTTTGTCCGTCAGGTTGCGGGCGGACGCACGGTCCAACTCACCACGGACTCGACGCAGAACAATCGTTGGCCCCGCTGGTCGCCGGACGGCACACGCATCGCGTATCAGTCCAACGACGGCGTCTATCTGGTCCCTGCACTTGGCGGCGCGCCCCGACTGCTGGCCCGGGCGCCAAACGATGCCGCCAAACTCGGTGCTGCGTTCACGTCATTGCTTGGCCTGACGTGGTCGCCTGACGGCCGGCGCATCGCGTTCGCTGCGAGTTCGTTTGGACGACCTCTGCTCCACGTGATAAGTGTTGAAGGCGGAGACGCGACCACACTGGCCGCGCCTCCCGAGGTGAACTCCCCCGCGTGGTCGCCGGACGGGCGACACATCGCCGTGGTGTCCGGCAACATCACGTTCACGTTTGGCACGGTGTATCTGGGGAACGTGGGGGCGTCATCGCTGTTCGTGATTCCCGTCGCCGGTGGTGCACCGGTGCGCGTGACCGATGCATCGAGCCTGAACAGCAGTCCGCAGTGGTTGCCGGACAGTCGCTCGCTGGTGTTTGTATCCGACCGCAGCGGCAGTACGGATATTTTTCGCGTCGGAGTTGACGGCGACGGCGCGCCCGCTGGTACGGCGGAGCGTGTGACCGCAGGCCTGAGCCCGCACACCATCGCGATGGCGGCCGACGGCGTGCACCTGGCCTACGCGCAGCTCAAATCCACGTCCAACATCTGGTCCCTGCCGGTGCCGCGTGCTGGTCCTGTCAACGCACGCAACGCGGTGCCCATCACCACTGGCAACCAGTTCATCGAGAACCTCGACGTGACGCGCGACGGCGCGTGGTTGGTATTCTCCTCCGACCGCAACGGACTGACCGCCATCTACAAGGTGCGCAGCGCGGGGGGAGAGCCGACGCAACTGACGACGGATTCTGTCGGGAGTTTTGCACCCGCCTTTGCGCCCGACGGGACACGCATCGCCTTTCACCAGATTCTGCGCAGCGGCCATCGGCAGATAGTCGTCATGAATGCCGACGGCACGGACCGCAACCAGCGACTCGAGCCGCTGGATCAAGCGCTGGTGCCAACGTGGTCGGCAGACGGTGACACGTTGGCCGTGCAGACCGCCCTCACGGGAAACCAGGTAGTTGGCCTGATGACGTCTGGTGGCGCAAGCCACATACGCCGGTTGCCGCTGGATGTTGGCGGTGACATGGTGGTGTGGTCACCCGTCGCGTCGGAGCTTGCCTATCATGCGTTCGACGGGATTCGCATCATCCCCGTGGCGGGCGGCGCGTCGCGCTTGGTGGCCAGCAATGCGACCGATCACATGGAGGCATTCGCCGCCGCCTGGTCGCCTGACGGCGCGATGCTCTACTACCTCGCACGCCGTCCAAACGGCTACGCGATCCGCGCCATTGCGCGCTCGGGCGGCGCGAGTCGGCTGCTGGTGCAGTTTGAGGATCCGGCGCACCAACCGGCCCGTTACGGGTTTCGCACCGATGGTCGTCGGTTCTATCTCACCATGGGCTCGCAAGAGAGCGACGTGTGGGTGCTGGAGCTCGGACGTCGCTGACGCGCGCACGCCCGCATCGGGTGCCAACCCAGCCCGGAGCGCACTACGGCACCAGCGAACGAACAAGATAGAATTGTTCCTGACGCGGACGGAAAAACCGGTAACCCTCTGCCGTGAGATAGGCGTCGTCTTCAAGCATGATGAACACCTTGCGGCCGCCCCATTCGGGCACCGCCGTGGCCGCGTTGAGCTCCACCGACAGATACGATCCCAGGCGCAGGCGCGCGTTCTGCGTGGTGGTGTCGCTGCGCAGCGGACTGCGGAAATCGATCGATGACCCGAGTCCGTGTCCCTGATTGCCAATCGGGTGCGAGTAGATCATCGCCTCGATGCCCTGCTGCTTCATCTCGGCCATCACGCCGTTGAAGACGCTGCCACCCGTCATGCCGGGGCGAGCAACGCGCTGGGTGAGCGCATCCTGCAGCGCGTTGGCGTTGGCCATGGCCTTCTTGAGCCCCGTCGGCGCGTCGCTCTCGCCGGGCTGCAAGAGGTAGCCCATCTTCTGCCAATCGGTATCGAAGCCCATGTAGCTGATCCCGAAGTCGATGTGCACGACATCACCAGGCCGCAGCACGGTTGGTTCCGGCGCCACCGCCAGAAAGCCGCGAGACGTGGCGACTTCGCCCACCGCGCGTTGCACGCGCAGGTCTGGTTGAAACCAGGTGCGAACGCCGGCGGCGCCAAGCATGTCATAGAGCGCGCGTCGGACATCGCCAACGGTGGTCTTGCCCGGCGTGATCACTGCGTTCGACAGGGCGCGCTTCACGATGGCCTCCGTCACCGTCACCGCCGTGCGATAGTGCTCCAACTCCTCGGGCAGGCGCGTGTCGAGGTATTCCTGTGTCAACTCCGCAGCACTGACGAACGTTTTCTCGGCCTCCGGTCCCAGCGTTTCGGCGAGAAACCGATAGGCATCGAAACCCAGTGAGCGCGTCTGGCCGCGCGTGCCCTTGATGGCGAGGCCGATGGAGAGCGGCTTGTACTGCTGATACAGATCGCGCAACGTGGCCGCGGGCGGACGCGGTTCGGTGAACGGGGCGTCGAAGAAGCGGGCGAGGTTCTCCTCGGTGTAGCCGGTGATCGCAAACTTCCTGAGCCGCGCCTCGCCGGCATAGATGAATACGAAGAGGTCGCGGTTCCCCGTGTAGGGGCGCGGCGGCGCGATGAATGGCGTGATGGGATCGTCGTGGAACTCCTCGTTCACCACAATCCACATCCCGATGTTGTGGCGGCGCATCATCGGCAGCAGCATCGTGTGCCGTTGCGAGAGCCAGCGTTCACGCACCTCGATCTGCTGCGACCAGGACAGCAGGGCGTCGGCTTCGGGAACGCGCGCGCCCTTGGGCGGCTGCGCGGGCAACGAGGACGTGGCGAGGGCGACAGCGACGGCACAGGTAACGGAGAGCATGCGGCGCATAAGCAGGACGGGAGGCGAGACCACCGTGACGTTGAGGACAGTAACGTAGCCCGGATTGCGCGCGGGGGGACAGGGCGCCATCGTCGAGGTGGCGCCGACTTTGGCATTTCGCTTCCCATCAGGCGCGCCCCTCTCTTTCTTCCAGGCCGACTGATGCGCCGTATGTTGCTCGCGGGTTCGCTGTGGTGTTCACTGTCACTCGGCGCTCAGCCGGGACCCATCACCGCCATTCGCGCGGACCGCGTCATT
The DNA here is from genome assembly GCA_016720905.1 of Gemmatimonadaceae bacterium. Lineage (NCBI taxonomy): Bacteria > Pseudomonadati > Gemmatimonadota > Gemmatimonadia > Gemmatimonadales > Gemmatimonadaceae > Gemmatimonadaceae bacterium. The sequence goes on from JADKJT010000011.1 coordinate 37,155, forward strand.
GTCGGCGACGGCACCCAGATCGCGAATCCGGTGGTGATCGTGCAGGGCGAACGCATCGTGGCGGTCGGCCCCTCGGGCCAGGTGCGTATTCCGACCGGTGCGAAGGTGCTGGATCTCACCGGCTATTCGCTCATGCCGGGCTTCATGGATGCGCACACGCACCTGACGTCAATCGACAACGACGGCGGTGATCTTGCCGTGCTGAAGGAGACGGCGGCACACGGGGCGATCTACGCGACCATCAACGCCAAGAAGACCCTCGATGCCGGCTTCACCACGGTGCGCGAGGCCGGGTCGACGGACTACGTGGACGTGGTCGTGCGCGACGCCATCGCGCGCGGCCTCATTCCCGGGCCGCGTATCCACGCCTCAGGCCTCGCACTCGGCAGCACGGGCGGTCACGCCGACGTGAACGGATGGAGTTCCAATCTTTTCATCCCCGGCACCGGGGCGATTGTCGACGGCGCCGATGCGATTCGAAAACAGGTGCGGCTCAACGTGAAGTACGGGGCGGACCAGATCAAGATCGTCGCCACCGGCGGCATTCTATCCGTTGGCGATGCAGTGGGTGCGGCGCAGTTCGATGCCGATGAACTGCGGGCGGCCGTCGAAGAAGCGACGCGACTTGGCCGACGCGTCATGGCGCACGCGCACGCGGGCGACGGCCTCAAGATGGCGGTCAACGCGGGGGTGGCCTCCATCGAGCACGGCAGCCTGGTGGACGATGAAGCGATTGCGCTTATGAAGGCACGCGGCACGTATCTGGTGCCCACGCTCATCATTCTCGAGGAGATTGTCACCGACGGCGCGCGCAAGGGCGTTCCGGCCAATTCCATTGCGAAAGCGAAAGCCATTGCCGTGGAGCGCCGAGTGCGGTTGCGCGCAGCCTACCAGAGCGGGGTGAAGTTTGCCCTGGGCACCGATGCCACCAGCGACATCCATGGTCGCAACGGTGAGGAGTTCAAGTACATGGTGGACATCCTTGGCGCCACCCCGATGGACGCCATCACCATTGGCACGATGAACGCCGCCACGCTGATTGGTGTCGAGAAGGACCTCGGGAGCGTGACAACCGGAAAACTGGCTGATCTCGTTGCCGTGAAAGGCAATCCGCTCACGGACATTGGACTCTTGGCGCACGTGCAGTTCGTCATGAAGGGCGGCGTGCTGATCAAGGGCCCCTGAACGCCGTCCGCGCTGCCAGTTCCGCGCTCAGTCGAAGCGCCGTGGGTGTCGTCGCCAGTCCTCCCTCCGCCGTACACCGGTGCTCACGAGGCATCCGTTCGGCTACGCGCTTCGCGGCGTCGACCACCTCGTCGAACGGGATCATCGCGTTGAACCCGGCCAGCGCCATGTTGGCGCAGGACACGGCATTGCTGGCGGCAATCACGTTCTTGCCGAGACACGGGATCTCCACGCGCGCCGCCACGGGATCACAGATGAGGCCAAGCATGCTTTGCAGGGCCATCGAGGCCGCACTGGTGGCTTGGGTGAGCGTGCCGCCGGCCAGCGTGACGAGCGCCGCGGCCGACATGGCCGCGGCGGATCCGCCTTCGGCCTGACAACCACCGACTTCCGCGGCAAAGGTCCAGGGGCCTGCGATGAACACGCCTATGAGGCCGGCGGCGAGCATCGCGCGTGCCATGTCGTCTTCGGTGAGGTGCATCTCCTCGGCCACCGCAATACACGACGCCGGCAGCGCCGCGCACGCACCCGCTGTTGGGGCGGCGACGATGACGCCCATGGAGCTCTTCACCTCCATGAGCGCGGTGGTGTAGAGCACCGTGCGATTGAGCACCCCCGTGTTCAGCAATCCGCCGCGGTTCATCGTGTCGGCGAACATCCCGGATTGATGCCCCAGCAGTCGATCGTGGTACTCCGTACCGGCGACGCCTTCGGCAATTGACTTGCGCAAGATACGCACGATGTCGAGCATCATGCCGTGTACGGCCTCGTCGGACAGTGCGCCACGGGCCTTTTCATACTCCACCGCCCACTGCCACAGCGGCATTTCGCGTCCCGCATCGTACGCCAGCAGTTCGTTGCATGTGCGAAACGGCAGAACCGCCTCGGGATGCGACATCACCGGCAGCACCGGCTGCAGCACGCGACCGCCGATGTTCACGCGCGCGCCGCCGTCCAGTGACACGCGCTGTCCGTCGATATCGAGCACCTCAATCATGCCGCCACCGGTGGAGATGGCGATCATGGTGTGTCGCTCGGTCGCGTTTGAGAGCGTGAGGCGGTACGTGTTCGGATGCGGGTCGTGGCAGTCGATGTAGCGGATGTCCACGACGACCCCGGCCTCCCGCAGATGCGTCGGCGACAACGGCAGCCGCTCGTCGGCCGCATCCCATCCCAGCAGGCCGCCGAAAAGCCCCATATCGGAGCCTTGGCTCTGATGCGTATTGGGGAGCGAGCCGTTGCGGTCGAATTCGATGAGCACGTGATCGATCGTGCCGCCCATCAGGTCACGCCCCAACCGTCCGATACGCAGCGCGGCGGCACAGTGTGAGCTTGAGGCCCCGCGCATGACGGGACCGATCACATCATTGAAGATGCTGATCACGCTCACTCCACCTTGGTGACGCGAGTGTCCGGGTCGCGCTCCACCACGATCGTGAACTCTTTTGTGAGCGCCACAATGCCGGCCACGGCCGCCCAGAACGGCGCCAGAAACGCACCGGCCAGACCCGCGCTGAGTGGCATGTCGATGAGCGTGCGACCGGTGGCGTTGCGCACAATAATGCGCCGCACGTTGCCTTCCCGAATCAGTTGCTTGAGCGTCGACTTGAGTTTGTCGCCCGCCACCTTGATTTCGTCCATGGTCACCTCGCTGCGGGTGTGGCCATCGGTCGAGTGTGCGTTGGACACGCCGACCGGCCGATGCGGCACACGACAAGCTACGGGGGCGTGGTGGTATCGGGAAGGACAGCAGTGGTTGGTGCGTGTACCCGTGCTACCGCGGCCCAAGCGCCTCGTCGAAGTACGCCACGACATCGATACGCAGCGGCTCGCTCGCCCCTTCCGGATGCCAGTCCAGTTCCGATTCGGTGACGAGGTCTTCCGCGTCGCGGCGAACGACACAAATGCTCCGGCTCCAGCGGTCGACAATCCAATACTCGCTTACGCCGACGCGCAGATAGAACCCGCGCTTCTGCTCGTGGTCACGCCGACGTGTGGTACGCGAGAGTATCTCCACCACCAGTGACGGCGTGGGCATCTGCTCCCACGTCTCCGGCAATGTGGGTGTCGCCGGGCGCACCATGAGATCGGGTTCCACTTCTGATCCATCGGTGCGAACCACCGCCCGCGGCGTGTAGACATATCCAAGCCGCTGCGCCCACACATATGGCCCGAGAAACCTGTGCAACACCGCCGAGAGCCGTTCATGCGCCGGGGATGGTGCCGGCGTCACAAACAGCTCACCGTCAATGAGTTCGTACTTGTTGCCGTCGTCCGGCAGCCGGTCAAGCTCGGCCAGCGTCCAGGCGCTTGTTGAAACAGCCATGAGCATATTCCGCGTGTCCTCGGCGATTGGGGTCCGTTGCGCATGAGGCGAAGATGCGCACGGTCGCCGAAGTGTCCGTCACCATTTTCACTCGCCCCGTCCCCGAACGTCGCCAGCCTCCGGACGCTACGCTCGGCGCCGCTGCCGAGTCAATACCGGGGCAGCTGGCACGGTCCTCGTTTCGAGCGCCTTTGCCACGAGCGCATCCAGGTGATCATCTGGCTGATGGGCTGCCCGAGGCACTATCTTGGGGAGATGCCCCGCCTCTTTGACGCCGAAGGCAACCCTTCGGTCCGCCCCTGGGTGTGGGCCGGTTTTGTTGCCGCGCTGGCCCTGCTCGCGGTGCCCCCCAGGGCGTCGGCTCAGCGCAATCTGGACGCGAGCGCAGCTACGGCGGCCGAGCCCGGCAGTCGCCGCACCATGGTCCGCGAACCATCGGGCAAGGTCACGGTGCGTGCCACGCCACTGTCCGCGCCGGTCACGTTTGATGGCGCAGTAGACGAGGCGATGTACCGCCTCACCGAGCCGTACACCGACTTTGTGCAGCAGGAGCCACATGAAGGTGCGCCGGCGACCGAGCGCACCGAGGCGTGGATTTTTTTCGACGACAAGTACATCTACGTCGCCGCGAAACTTTACGAATCGCACCCCGAACATCGCGTCGCCAATGACATGCGTCGCGACGCCCCCAACCTGTACAACAACGATCATTTGGCGGTGATGTTCGACACGTTCAATGATCACCGGAACGCGTATGGCTTTACGACCAACCGGCTGGGCGCGTTGTTTGACTTCTACGCCACCAACGAACAGCCCAGCGGGACGTGGAACGGCCTCTGGGAGGCGCGCGCCCGTGATTTCGACGGCGGCTGGAGTATCGAAATGCGGATTCCTTTCCGCTCGATCCGGGTCAAAGACCAGAGCCAGGTGTGGGGCGTCAATTTCCGGCGCATGGTGCGCTGGAAGAATGAAACGTCGTTCCTGAGCGCGGTACCGCGTTCGTGGGGCCGACGCGCCCTCACCAAAGTGTCCAACGCCGCGACGCTGCTGGACATCGTGCCGCCCAAGAACGGGCTGAATCTCGATGTGAAGCCGTATACTCTCGGCTCGCTGCTCACCAACCGTTCGGCCTCTCCGTCCGTCGCCAACAAGCGCGACGGCAACGCCGGGATGGACGTCAAATGGGGCATCACGTCGCAAGTGATCGCCGACCTGACCTATCGCACCGATTTCGCCCAGGTTGAAGACGACGACTCGCAAGTCAACCTCACGCGTTTCTCGTTGTTCGTTCCCGAGAAGCGTGAATTTTTTCTCGAAGGTCAGGACGCCTTTGCCTTTGGAGGCACCGGCGGAGGTGGATCGGGTGGCGGCTCCAGTGGAGGATTCAATGCCACCGGCGTGGGCAACACCACCGATCTCTCTCCTATTCTGTTCTATAGCCGGCGCATTGGCCTGACCGGGAACATGATTGCCCCCATTGTCGGTGGCGCCCGCGTACTCGGACGCGCGGGCGGTTGGCAGGTGGGCGCGCTCAGCATGCGCACCGAGGAAGCACCGACGGCGTCTGCACCACCGACCACGTTTTCTGTACTGCGGCTGAATCGGGAAATCGGTCGGCGCAGTCGTATCGGCCTGTTGGCCACCAGCCGTGATCCCATGGCGGACACCAGCAACGTGGTGGGCGGTGTCGATGCGCAGATCAATCTCCGCGACGACATCGCGATCACGGGCTTTGCGGCACGCAGCAAGACGGCCGGCCAACCCGGCGATGAATCCAGCTATCGCGGCAAGTTCGACCTGAACGCCGATCGCTACGGACTGCTGCTGGAACATCTGTTTGTGGGCAACGGCTTCGACCCCGGCGTCGGCTTCCTGCGTCGATCGGCGTTCCGCCGCTCGCTGGCGCTGGCACGCCTGAGCCCGCGTCCCGCCCACATCGCGTCGGTGCGTCGGTTCACGTATCAAGCCAGCGCCGACTACATCACAGATTCCATCGGGCGCGCGCAATCCGAGGAATTCAAGGGCGCCTTCATCACGGAGCTGTCGAACGGTGATGTATTCAACGCCGAAGTATCACAGGCCTTCGAACGCCTCGACCGCCCGTTCGCTGTCGCGCGCGGGGTGACGGTCCCGGTTGGCAGCTATCGCTACAACGTGGCGCGTGCGACGTACACGCTGGGCACGCAGCGGCCGGTGAGCGGCGCCTTGGTGCTTGCGCGCGGCAGCTTCTACGATGGGACGCTGTCGGAGATGACCTGGCGCGGGCGCGTGGACGTCTCACCACGGCTGGTCGCCGAGCCCACGGTGTCGTACAACCGGATCAGTGGACCATTCGGCCAGGGCGAATCGAATCTGATCGGTTCACGACTCACCTACACCATGAGTCCGCGCATGTTCGCCGCGGCGCTCGTGCAGTATCAGTCGCGCACGCAATCGATGACCACCAACGTACGATTGCGCTGGGAGTATTCACCGGGCAGCGAGCTGTTCATCGTCTACAGCGACGGTCGGCTGACCGACGGTCCGGGCTTTCCGGCGCTCGACAACCGATCGATTATCGTGAAGGCCACGCGACTGTTTCGCTGGTAGGCGGCAGGCGCTCCGCCGCCTTAGTTTTCCCGGCATCGAAACGCGGCGCGCTGCCCGCCGTAGGGCAGCGGACGGCCCGACAAACGCCCTTCCCTTCACCATCGAATCCGATGCATTCCCTCTCCTTGCGAACTGTGGCGGCCATCGCCGCCGTGGCGGCACTCGCCGCCTGTGCCCCCAAGGCCAAGCCCAACACCGCCCCGACGCCAGCCAGCGACCCCCGAAACAACCTCAAGGCGGGACTGTTCGACGCCGGCGAATACACGTCGAATCTCAAAGTGGTCGCCAAGGCCGTTTCGCCAAAGGGTTTCCTGGGCGAAACCAACTCCGACCTGGCCTTCACCGGCAACTACGTCATTCAGGGCAATTACAACGGACCGGTGGTGTGGGACATCAGCAATCCCGCGCAGCCAAAGCTCGTGGTGGCCTACGAGTGCCCCGCGTCGCAGAACGATGTGTCGGTGTACAAGAACCTGATGTTCATGTCGGCCGAAGCCATGAACGGGCGAGTGGATTGCAAACCGGGCGGTGTGAAAGACGTGGTAAGCAAGGACCGCGTGCGCGGTGTGCGCATCTTCGACATCACCAACATCCGCGAGCCCAAGCTCGTGGCCAACGTGCAGACGTGCCGCGGTTCGCACACGCATACCGTGCTGGAAGATCCGAAGGACCGCGACAACGTGTACATCTACGTGTCAGGGTCGTCGGGTATCCGGCCGGCCGGTGAACTGGCCGAGTGCGTCGCGGCCCCCAGCAGCGAAGCCAACTCATCACGCCTGCGCATCGAGATCATCAAGGTGCCACTGGCCAATCCGTCCAAGGCCGCCGTGGTGGGACGCGCGAACATCTTTGCCGGTTTGGGCGCGCCCACCAGCCATGGCGCGTCGCCGGCCGACAAGGCCGAGCTGGACGCGGCCAAGGCCAAGGGGGCGTTCACGATCATGATCCCGGCGATGAACGAAGAAGTCGTACTCCCTAATCAGTTCGTGAAGCCGGTGATTGACAGCATCATGAAGGCCCGCAACGCCACGACACCGAACGCGGCCGACACGGCGGCGGCAAGGCCGATCGTCAACGCCACCGTACAACGCATGATTGCCGCGCAGGGGCATGGGCGCCCCGGCGGCAAAGAGCACCACCATCAGCGAAGGGTCGCAGTGCCACGACATCACGGTGTATCCGTCCCTCGGGTTGGCCGGCGGTGCCTGCGAAGGCCACGGCATCCTGCTCGATATCAGCAACCCGGTAAACCCGGTGCGTCTCGATGCCGTGGCCGATTCCAACTTCGCCTACTGGCACTCGGCCACGTTCAACAACGATGGTACCAAGCTGCTGTTCTCCGATGAGTGGGGCGGCGGTGGTGCGCCCAAGTGTCGGCCGCTGGACAAACCCGAGTGGGGTTCGGACGCCATCTTCGAGATTGTGAACAAGAAGCTGGTGTTCAAGAGCTACTACAAGATTCCCACGTACCAGACGTCGAACGAAAACTGCGTGGCGCACAACGGCTCATTGATTCCGATTCCGGGTCGCGACGTGATGGTGCAGGCGTGGTATCAGGGCGGCATTTCGGTATTCGACTGGACCGACGCCGCGCACCCGAAGGAAATCGCCAGCTTCGATCGCGGGCCGGTGGACGGCACGCGCATGGAAATGGGCGGATCGTGGTCGGTGTACTGGTACAACGGCAACATCGTGAGCTCGGAAATCGCCCATAGCATGGACATGGCGCAATTGGTGCCCAGCGAGTTCATCTCGCAAAACGAGATCGATGCGGCGAACACCGTGAAGTGGGACTTCCTCAACGCGCAGGGTCAGCCGAAAATCGTGTGGCCGCCCAGCTTCTCGCTGGCCAAGGCGTATACCGATCGGTTGGAGCGCAAACGGTGTGTGAGTGCGTCGAAGATCAGCGACATTCGCGCGCAGATTGCCGGTGCGGAAAAGGGCAACAGCGGCGCGCGCAATGCCGCGTTGGGCAAACTGGTGACCGATCTCGAGGGCAGCCGCAGCTGTGATCCCAGCAAGGTCGACTTGCTGAAAAAGGTGCTGCAGGACCTGCGATCGCCGGCCATGTAGGATGCGACGGGGGCGCCGGCGTCTGCGCGCCGGCGCCCCGTCAGCGCAGTGCCGCGATGGCGATGCGTCTATCGCGATACGGTGGTGGTGTACACCACGCCGTCCGGGGTGTCGCCCGCCGGCACATAGCCCACCACGGCGCGAGTTTTCATGTCGATGATGGCGACTCGGGCCTGCGTGCTGAGCGACAGGAACACGTACCGCGCATCGGGGGTGATCGTGATCCCCTGTGGACCGGCTCCGGGCAAGGCAAGCCGTGAGATCTCGCGCCGAGTTACGCGCTCGATGAACCGCACCTCGTGGTTGCGAAGATCCGGAATCACGACGGTTTTCACGTCGGGCGTGAACAGGACGCGATAGGGCCAGCTGACGCCCTCCGCGGCTGACGTGAGCGTACCGGTTGACAGTTCGAGCACGCTGACGCGCCCGGTGGCGTTGCTGCCAACCCACACCTCTGCACCGTCCGGGGTCACGTTGATGGCCTCAGGCTGCGCTGGCACCTCGAAACTCCGCACAAACGTCCAGGACTTGAGATCGAATTCGGACACCGAGTTGCCGCCAATGTTGCCGGTATATCCGCGCGCGCCGTCGGCCGTGATACCGATCATGTGCGATCCGGCGAAGTTGGTGGGAATGGCGCGTCGAACCGCACCGGCGGAGACGCTGACGATCACCACATTCCGACTCGCCTCTGACGTCACGGCAACCAGGCTATCGCCGGGCAGGAACCTGATCCCGTGCGGCGAGCGGTAGTCTCCCAGATCGATGGTGCGCACAACCCGCCGTCCCGGCACATCGATCACGCTCAGCGTTTTGCGAGTTCCCACGGGGCCGGAGTAGTCGGTGACCACGGCCGTCGCCCCGTCAGTGCTGAGCGCGATTTCATGCGGACCAGGTCCCGTGGGGAGCGTGGCCAACGTGCGACCCGAGGCCACGTCAATGATGGTCGCGGTGGAGGGCGATTTATTCGTCACGACCAGCGTGCCGGTAAGGCCGGGCACCTGAGCCCTTCCTGCGGTCGCGAGCGACGCGACCAGCGCGACGGCCCAGGTCAACGGTATGCGGCGAGCACGGTCCATGCGATAGGCCTCAGCGTGAAGGGACGGCGTGATGATACCCGCTGGTTGGTCGAGGCACCATGCCACGACCGCTCCATTGCCAGGACGGCGCCGCAAGCGCATCCTGTCGGGTATGAGACCTCGCCATGTTGCGTTTGTCCTGTGCGTCGCCATCGCGCTCACCGCAGTTCCGGCGACTGCGGATGCCCAGGTGCCGTCCCCGATCACCATCCGGGCCGGCACGCTCATTGACGGACGTGGTGCCATCCGTCGAAACATGGTGGTCACCGTCAGCGGCGCGCGCATCCAACGCATCGCGCCCTACCAAGCCGGAATGGTCATCTCGCATGATCTCTCGGCGTACACGCTGCTGCCGGGATTCATCGACACGCACGTGCACATCGATTCGCACTTCGGCCGTGATGGTCGCGCCCAGAACCAGGGGGAGTCCGCCACTCAGCGACTGCGGGCCGCGACGGACAACGCCTATGTCACGCTCGCGGCGGGATTCACCACCATCCAGTCACTCGGCGCGGCCAGCGATACCGCACTCCGTTCGTTGATCGAACGCGGTGACGCGTTCGGGCCACGCATCATCTCGTCGATGGGATCGTTCAGCGACACCACTCGCACGCCGGAACAGGTGCGCGCCTGGGTGCGTGAGCAAGTGGCAAGCGGTGCCGACCTGATCAAGATTTTCGCCAGCAAGAGTATTCGCGAAGGCGGCGGCCAGACGCTGTCCGATGCACAAATCGAGGCTGCGTGCAGCGAGGCCAGGGCGTTGGGCAAGCGCAGCTGGGTGCACGCCCATGCGGCGTCCGCCGTTCGGGCGGCCGCCGACGCCGGGTGTTTTGCGGTCACGCATGGCAGCCAGGTCACCAACGCCGAGCTCGCGCTGATGGCCGCCAAGGGCACGTACTTCGAGCCGAACATCGGGCTTGTGTCCCAGAACTACCTCGAGAACAAGTCGCGATATCTGGGAATCGGCAACTATGACGAAGCCGGTTTCGCGTTCATGCAGGACGGAATTCCGCGCAAACTCGAGATGTTCCGCCGGGCCATGACGGTGCCCGGACTCAAGCTCCTTGCCGGCACGGACGCCACGGCGGGCGCGCACGGACAGAACGCCCGCGAAGTCGTGTATCGCGTGCAAGTCGCTGGCCAGTCGGCCATGGACGCGATTCTCTCCATCACGTCACGCGCGGCGGAGTCACTGGGCTTGTCCACGCGGATCGGCCGCATCGCCATCGGATACGACGCCGACCTCGTGGCGGTTGCCGGCGATCCGCTGCTCGACATTGCGGCGCTGCAGCGGGTGGCGTTCGTCATGCGAGGCGGCGCCGTGCTGAAGGGCTTGTCGCCGCAATTCAAGAACCTCCAGCCTCAGGTATTTGCCGACGGGGCAACTCTGGCCAACGCCTTCGCCGATTTCGATGGCGACGGTGACGCGGACCTGTTTGTTGGTTTCAATGGTGCGGCCAACCGGCTGTACCGCAACGACCGAGGGCTGTTCACCGATGTGGCGGGACCGGCCGGCGTAGCCGATGCGCGCGCCACGCGTGCCGTCGCATGGAGCGACTACGATCAGGACGGCGACCCCGATTTGCTGGTGGGATTTGCCCCAGGTGACGCATCGGTGATCAAACTGTATCGCAACGATGCCGGTCGATTCACCGACGTGACGGCGACCGCGGGGCTTGGACGCGATTCGGCCGCCGTGCGTCAGTTCTCGTGGATCGACTTCGACGGTGACAACGATCTCGATCTGTTCGTCGCCTTGCGCGACCGTCCCAACCTCATGTTTCGCAACGACGCCGGACGTTTCACCGACATCGCCGGCACGATTGGACTGGCCGACTCTCGGCGAAGCGTGGGCGCGGTGTGGTTTGACTACGACGCCGACGGTGACCTCGATCTCTACGTAGCCAATCAGGACGGGGACAAGAACGGCCTGTTCCGCAACGACGCGGGTCGGTTCACCGATGTGGCTGACGCGGCCGGCGTGGCGTGGGCAGGTCGCACACCCAACGACGCCACCAACGGCACGGTGCGCCCCTGCACGGCCGATGTCGACGGTGATGGTCGACTCGATCTGTTCGCTGCCAACTACGGTCGCAATGGACTGATGCTCAATCGCGGCAACGGACGGTTTGAGGATGCATCGGTCTCGTGGGGCGTGGCCATGGATGCCCGTTTCGATGCCTGCGCCTTTGAGGACTTTGACAACGACGGACGCATTGACCTGTACGTGAACGGCACGGTGACCGGCGGCGTGAGTTATCGCGACTACCTGTATCGCAACACCGGGCATTCGCTCGAACCTGTGACGCCGGATAACCTCTCCGCACTGCCGGCTGACCACGGCGTGCAGTGGGCCGATGTCGACGGTGACGGCGCAATGGACCTGGCGCTCACCGGCACCGCCGAACAAGGCATCCATGGTGTCTGGCGAAATATGCTGGACGCGGGCGCCGCCAGGCGTTCGCTTGCGGTCCAGGTGTCGGACGCGGCCGGGCGGCATACGCGCGCTGGCGCCGAAGTCCGCGTGTATGCGGCGGGAACGCGTCGCGTGCTTGGCGTTCGCATGCTGGACACAGGATCCGGTTATAACGCACAGAACGATTTGCCCGTGCACTTCGGCCTGCCAACGCGCGGACGGGTGGACATCGAAGTGATCTGGCCGGCAGCCGGAAAGCGGAATTCGACGGTCGTGCGCGGTGTCGACGCCGCCGCATTCAGCCACGGGGTGCTCAAAGTGACAGTCCGATAATCGTCTATGCAGGACGGAACCATGACCGGGGACGACATGCACGCTGAGTGGCTTTTTTCCTACGGCACGCTGCAAACTGAAAGCGTGCAGCTAGCAACCTTTGGACGCCTGATTGCGGGCACACCGGATGCCCTGCCGGGATTCACCTTGGCGAACCTGGTGATCGACGACGATGCGGTGGTGGCGCTGAGCGGTCAGGCCGTGCACACCATGGCCAAATACAGCGGACGCCACGACGACGTGGTGCGCGGCGTGCTCCTGGCCGTCACTCCCGACGAACTTCGGCACGCCGATCGATACGAAGTGGCCGCAGTCACGCGCACCACGGTAACCCTGCGCTCCGGCAGGCAGGCGTGGGCGTACATCGATGCGCAGTCCGCGACCGACAGCCGCACTGGCGTCGGGCTGATAACAGGACCATCCGTGCCCTTTGATCTGGCCGACGGCATGGCCATCCTTGGCCGCACGCCGTCCACCTTGCATGCGCTGCTGCACAACCTGGATCCTCGATGGACCAACGCCACGGAAGGGCCCGAGACGTGGAGTCCCTTTGTCATCGTGGGTCATCTCCTGCACAGTGAAATGACCGACTGGATGCCGCGCGCCCGGCTGATACGGGCGCAAGGCAGCAGCCGTCGTTTCACGCCTTTCGATCGCTTCGCGCAGCTGCGCGAGAGTCAAGGTCGGACACTCGCCCAGCTGTTGCAGTCGTTCGCACAGGCCCGCTCGGCAAGCCTGGCAACACTGACGGAGTGGGCGTTGACTGATGCCGATCTGGCGCTGGAAGGCGAACATCCGGAGTTTGGACCGGTCACCCTGCGACAGCTGCTGGCCACCTGGGTGGTACATGACCTCGGACATATCGCACAGATCACGCGGGTGATGGCGAAGCAGTACCGCGATGCCATAGGACCGTGGCGCGCATACCTGCCGATTGTCGATCGGTAGTCTGTTCCGTCGGGCATTTTTCGTTACCCAGTCACACCGAGAGGACGTTACACGCGAACCATCACACACGCCTCGGGAGCGTCCAATGATCCGCATCCGACGTATCCGCCAACTGACCCGCGCGTTCACCGGTGCCGCTGTCGCCGGCGTGTTTGGCACCCATGCATCACTCGCGGCGCAACAGCGTCCACCGAGGTCCTCGGGAACGGGCATGGTCATCGGCCTAGAGTACGCGGTACTCGACAATGCGCGCCTGGTTTCGTCCACGGCGGCCGCGCTTGGCGAGACGGGACTCACGGGCATGAAACACTACGTCGAGGCCGTGCAGTGGGGCGAAATGCAGAAGAGCCCAACCGCCGCCGTCGATTTCACCAGACTCGACTGGTTTGTGAAGGAGTACCAGGCGCAAGGCTTCGCGGAACTCACGCTCTCGCTCAAGCCGCACAGCGAATGGGGATCGAAGAGCGTGGGGAAATTGCGGAGCACGAACGCGGCGCCGAAGCCCGAGTACCGGGACCACTTTCAGCGATGGGTCAGCGCGGTGGTGGAGCGATACGATGCCGACGGCGTGAATGACATGCCCGGCCTGCGTTTCCCCATCCGGTACGTCGAAATCGGCAACGAATTCTCGAGTTATGAACCCGAGCCCGTCGATGAATACCTCGACCTGCTGAGACTCGCGTACCGCGCCGCGCATGGCGCATCGGCAACCGTCCTGATCGGCCACGCCGCATTTCTCACCACCCCGGTGAACCTGAATGTGGCCAACCCTGCCGATTACGACGCGGTGTGGCGGTCGACCCGCCGTGTGGACACCAGTCACGATCTGGCGGACATCCGGAAGATACTCGATCACCCGGAGTTGTTCGATTTCATCAACCTGCACGCGCTGGGGGATCCGTACGAAATCGAGTATCAGATGCGTTGGATCAAGTACGAAACGGGTCGCCGACACTACACGAAGCCTGTCATCATCAGCGACACGCTTCCCACATCCTATGCGGGTTGGGGCGGCGCCACCGTCTGCACCGGGATTGGCCTGTCCGTGATGGTACCGCCGGCCGTTGAATCCGATCGCTGCAAGCTGGCCGCGTACTTCACCAAGTTGGTGAACAGGGATGCGGCCACGCTGGCCTGGACGCGGGGTTTCGTCGCGGCCGATCACGTGCAGCGCACACTGGTGGCGGCCGAACAGGGCATCGCGTTGATCAACCTCTCGTTCATCACCGACATTGCCTTTGCCACGACGCCGGCCATGCGAGCCGGCGCCGGCATCTCCGCATGGGGCGGTGCGCTGCAAGTCAACATTTTCGGCGGAACAGTTGGCGAACGATACCCGCTGTTCTATGCGCTCAAACAAATGATGGGATACCTGAGCGGATATCGCAGTGTAACGCGGGTGGCCCTCTCCGACTCGCAAGCTCGCGTGTATCGCGTCGACGGGGCTAGCGGCGTGTTCTGGGTCGCCTGGCGCGATCCCAAGGGCGTACTGCTGCCGGAAAGCGGCATGCCTGGCCTGACGGTCCAGTTCCCATTCTCCGCCGCGCGTGCGACCGTCGAACCGGTAATCGTGTCCATGGGGCAAACCACGGCGAAGTCGTCGATCGTGACGGCCGTGAATGGCCAGTTACCCCTCTCGCTTACGCACGCGCCCGTCTATATCCGCTGAGCCGAGGGTCGCGCGAGGTCGCATCGCGCGCGCCTACGGTTTCACCGGCTTGAACACGGCACGAAACGCCCGCAGCGCAGCCGGATGATAGATCGTCGCGTGTTGCTCCTCCGGCATCGGCGCATACTGCCAGGTGAGGCCCGGAAATTCGCCCTGCTCCAGCACGGTCGCCAATCGCCGGGTCAATCCGGCGATAACCGGCTCATCGCTGTTGGCCAGGAACAGCGTCGACCTGCGTGCGCCCCGCGCGCGCATCAACGCGTCGGCATGATCGACCAGATCACTGCTGTTCCACCACAAACTGGGGTCGAATGCCAGATATGCGTCAAACAAGGCGGGCTCCCGCAGAAACGTTTCCACCACGAACAGACCCGCCAATGATTCGCCAACGATGGCCGTCTCACCGGTGGTGCGATAGCGACTGGCAATCAGCGGCATGAGTTCCGTGCGCAGGAACGACCGAAACGCCGCCGACCCGCCAACCCTCGGCGCGATCTTTCGGTCGTCGTCGTTGGACGTCGGCCCGGTCAGGTCGCGTCGACGCTCGGTGTTCTCGATGCCCACCAGCAGCATGGGACGCATCGTCCCGTTCCCCACCAGAACTTGCACGAGACCGGCCACGTGCAGGAAATCCTCGGCGAGGCCACCGTCGGGCATGTACAACACCGGAACACGGATAGCGGCTGGCGACCCGGTGTAACCCGGCGGCGCGTACACATTGATGCGCCGCACTTCACCGAGCACGCGCGAGGTGATGGTAAACGTCTCACCGACGCCCAGCGATGTGGCAGACGTAGCCGATAGGGACGTGACGCGGGCAGGCTGCGCCAACGCCGAGGCGGCCGGCAGCGCGAGCATGACGGCCAGAAGCAGCGTTCGATGCATGCCCAATGTAGGTTCCGACCGAGCCGAGCCGGAAGTCCTCCGGCCCGCCACCCACCGTTCAACGAGTTCATGGACAACGTCACACACGCACTGGCCGGACTCCTGATGGCCGACGCCGCGACCGCGTGGATTGAGCGCCGCACGAAAACGCCGGCCAACCGGAAGCTTCGTCGCGCGGCCATCGGTGTCGGCCTCATTGCTGCCGAATTGCCCGATGCCGATCTACTGTACTCGGGACCAGTCGTGGGGATGGGGAAACTGGGTTATCTCCTGCATCACCGCGGTCACACGCACACCATCGTCTTCGCCGTCGCGGGCGCGTTGCTGATGTGGTGGCTGGTGATGACCGTGCGACGACGCGCCGGCGAATCGTTCGACGCACGCGAGGGGCTGCCCCTGCTCGTCCTGGCGCTGGCTGGCACGTTGTCACATCTGCTGCTGGACTTCACCAACACGTACGGGGTGCATCCGTTCTGGCCGTTCGATAATCGGTGGGTGTATGGCGACGCGGTGTTCATCGTCGAACCCTGGCTTTGGGTCGTGGCCATACCGCCGCTGTTGTTTGGCGCCCGCCGCTTCAGCGGCCGTGTGGTGCTGTCGGTTCTCCTGTGTGTCATTCTCGCCGCAGCATGGACGCTGGGAGAAATGACGCGCACACTCGCATTGGTCATCACCATCGCCACGGCGTTCTGGTTGGGGCTTCAGCACTGGATCCCCGTGTCTCGGCGGGTCACCGCTGGTCTGGTGGCCTGGGGCGTCGTGGAGCTGGTGTTCGCCGCGTCCAGCGGGCAGGCGAAGGTCGCCGTGCAACGTCCGCGCTTTTCGGACGAGACTGTTGCCGAGGTGGTCGTTTCACCCGGCGCGGGCAGCCCGTTCTGCTTCGAGGCACTGGTGGTGACGCTCACCATGCGCGAGTACCGCGTGCGTTCCGCCACCATCGCGCCGTGGCCCAACCTGCACCTATCGTCAGCCATGTCGCCCCACGCCTGTCGCGCGCGTGCCCTGGGGTCGCGATTTGACGGCCTGCAGGGTGTGATCAGGCTTCCCGCCGGCAACGATCCCGGCGTGACGTGGGGCGAACAATGGTCGGCGCCGCGTGCGGAGTTGATCGCCCTGGCGGCTTCACATTGTGAGGTGTCGGGGGCACTGCGCTTTTTGCGGGTGCCGGTGTGGGTGCGCGAGAGCGACGCCAGCGTGCGACTGTCCGATGCGCGATTCGGCACCGGGACCGGTGGGTTTACCGACCTCCCAGTCCGGGAAGGGCCATGTTCACTACCGGCGCGGGCGTGGATTCCGCCGTGGACTCCTCCGCGGGCCGACGTACTCAGCCTGCCGCCGAGTCCGGCGCGCTGAATCGCGCGCGACGCCGGGGGCCGATCACGTCGATTGCCTCCGCCATGGGGACGCCGTACCTTCGGGCACGTGACACCATGCCCCCGGGATTCCCCTCGATTGATCGGTGATCCCGCGGTGGTGGACCCTGCACAGTGAGCGTGCCATGTCGAACCGGGGCAAGCGGGCTTTCGTGACGATGGTCGCGGTGATGGTCAGCACCGCGTGCGGTGGGTCGAGCGCCGATCCGTCGCCGACTTCGACTGCCCTCGCCATCGATCCCGCGGCAGCCGCCGTTATGATGACGGGCTCCGTGTCAGGTGTCGTGGGCAGTTGCCCGACGGTGACGTTCACGCTGGAGCGACGCACGATCAAGACGACGGGATCGACGAGTTTCGGGGACAGCAAGTGCACCGATCTCGTCAACAGTGCGCGTGTCGAAATTGGCGGCGTGGTGCAGGCCGACGGCAGCATATGGGCCCGCACGGTGCGACGCATCCCCACCACGAGCGCGCCGCCACCGGCGCCCACACTGGTCAGCGTCGTCGGTACGGTGAGTGGTCTCGCGGGCACCTGTCCAGTGGTGAGTTTCACGTTGGAACGCCGAGTGATCAGGACCACGGCAGCGACCGTGTACGGGAACGGCGCGTGCACGGATATCACGGATGGCATTCGCGTGGAGATTGCCGGGACTGTGCAGGGCGATGGCAGTGTGGTGGTCGTCAAGCTCTCCATGGTGCGGCCAGCAGGCACCCCAGCGCCTTCACCGACCGTTGTGCTGACCGGCGCCATTGTGGAGATGTCGGGCACCTGCCCCACCCTGCGCCTCAATGTCGGTGGCCGCGGTGCGACGACGTCCGCCACCACGGTGTTCGACGGCAAGCCGTGCGAGGAACTCAAACTCGGCACGATGGTCGAGATCACTGGCGCCGTGGCCAGCACCAGCACCGTTCTCGTGGCTACCAAGGTGGCATCACGCAAGTAGGCCAGCTCGCGCGTCCGAAGGGCTTGTGAACAGTCGCGGCAGGCGGCGCGTATGTCCGTGAGGGCCGGGCGTCGGGTTGCAGGTATCCCGTCCGCCGACCCTCACGCTATCGCGACACGACCTGCATTCTTGGTTGTCGGAAACGTCGCCTCTCATCCTCTCGCGGGAGTTCGCGAAATGTCGTTCAACGCTGGTCGCAGATCGCTCACGTTACTCGTCGGCCGTGCCGCAGTCGGCATGGCCTCCCTCGCCATGGCCGTCACCACGGTGCAGGCGCAGGCGCTGCCGCCCAATCCCAACGGTCCCAGTGCCAACTGGGCCCAATACGAGAAGTTCAGCACGGCCAACGTGCGGACCATGTCGTTCAGCACCACCATTACGCCGCGATGGATTGGCGAGACGGATTCGGTGTTCTACAGTTGGCGGGATCATTCGGGAGAGCGGTGGTATCTGGTGAACGCGCTCACGCGTGCCAAGAAGCCACTGTTCGATCACGCCAAACTGGCCGCGCAGTTATCGGTGCTGCGCAAGAAAGCCGTGGACGCGAACGCGCTGAATGATCAATTCTCGCTGATCAACATCACGAAAGACCACAAGCATTTGCGGTTTGCCGTTGACAGTGAGCGCTACAACTGGAACATCGTCACGGAAACCCTCACGAGCCTTGGCCGCTTTCGTGGCGCGCAGGACTCGTTGATGACGAAGGATGAAGAAGTGGATCAGGTGCTCGGCATTGGTGGTGGGCGGGGCGGCGGCGGGCGCGGCGCAGCACCACCGCAAGCCGGTCGCGGGGCCGCCCCGGAGTTCCGCAACTGGGCACCCGACAGCTCGGCCTTCGTGTTCGCCCGCAACTACAACTTGTATTTGTGGGAGAAAGCCAAGGGCGACACGGTGCAGATCACGCGCGACGGCATTGAGAAGTACAGCTATGCAGGCGGCGGGCGGGGCGGCGGCGGACAGCTCGACACGACGCAACTGCAACAGCAGGAAGACAACCAACTGACCGGCGCATCGGCGGCAAACAGACCGTCCCGCCCGACGGTCAACTGGTCTCAGGATTCCAAGGCGTTCCATCTCACCCGCACGGACAACCGTGGGGTCAAGGAGATGTATCTGGTGCGGTCGCTGACGGAGCCGCGGCCCACGCTCCTGTCGTACTCGTATCCGATGCCTGGTGAAGACAGCATCCCGAAGCCGGAAATATGGACCTACATCCGCGGCGACAAGGAGGCGAAGCGGGCGCCACTCGACAAATGGCGCGATCAACGCATCGTCGCCTCGGGGCAAGTGGGGGTTACCATCGGCGGCGGTCGCGGTGGCGGTGGTGGCGCGGCACCGCCTGCCGGCCCGGGTTATTGGATGGGGAAGACCGGAACGACCATTCGCGTGGTGCGTCGCGACCGGCTGCAACGCAACGTGGAATTTGTCGAGCTGGACATCGCCACCGGGCAAAGCAAGGTGCTGTTCAGCGACACCAAGGGCGATGCCGGGTCGTTGGAACTGCAAGGCCCGACCTATGTGAAGACCGGCGGTGATTTCCTCTGGTTTTCCGAACGAGACGGCTGGGGGCATTACTACCTGTACAGCTACGACGGCAAGCTGAAGCGTCAGCTCACGTCCGGCCCCTGGCGCGCTGATGCCATCATCGCCATCGACAGCATCAAGGGGTTCGCCTACATCCGTGGTCAGGGGCGCGAGCCGGGCGAGAACCTGTACAACACGCATCTGTACAAAGTGAGTCTCGCCGACGCGAGTATCAGCTTGCTCGATCCGGGGAACGCGTCGCACACATCGGTGCTGTCCAAGAATCAGCGCTGGATCATCGACCAGTCATCGCGGGTGGACACGGTGCCGCGCGTGCAGCTGCGTGATGCGATCACCGGCAAGCTGGCGCTCGATCTGGAAACCGCCGATCTCTCGAAGCTTCAGGAAGCCGGCTGGAAATTCCCCGAGACGTTCCAGACACTGGCCGCCGATGGGGTGACGCCGATCTTCGGCAACATGTGGAAGCCGTTCGACTTCGACTCCACCAAGAAATATCCCATCATCGCGCATGTGTATCCCGGTCCGCAAACCGAGTCGGTGACGGGTGCGTTCAGCGGGTCGCCCGCACCGCAACAGCTGGCGCAGCTGGGCTTCATCGTGATTCAGATTGGCAATCGCGGCGGCACGCCGGCGCGGTCGGGCGCGTACCAGGACTTCAGCTACTTCGACATGCGCGACTACGCGCTGGCCGACAAGAAGACCGGTATCGAGCAGCTGGCATCGCGTCACAAATGGATCGACCTGGATCGCGTGGGGATCTTCGGCCACTCCGGCGGCGGGTTTCTCACGGCGGCGGCCCTGTTGCTCCCGCCGTACAACGAGTTCTTCAAGGTCGGCGTGAGCGAATCCGGCAACCACGACAACAACATCTACAACAACAACTGGTCCGAGCAGTATCACGGGCTCAAGTGGGTAGCGGCCTCGGATACCGCGCGTCTGACGGCGGAAGCACGTTCGAAGGGACGCAGCGCCGACTTTGTCGCGGGGGCGGCGGTGGCCACCACCCAGTTGGGCGGTCGCGGCACGGTGAATGGACGTGGTGGGGTGCAGAATGGCGGACGAGGGGGTGGTGGCGGTGTCACCGGTGGCCGTGGTGCCACGGGTGCCGACAGCACGGCGGCGGCGCGTCCTGCGGGCGCACCGGCGGCAGTCCCCGACAGCGTGTTCTGGATTTACGTGCCCACCAACATCGACATCGCCAACAATCTCAAGGGCAAGCTCTTGCTGGAAACGGGCGATGAAGACAACAACGTGAGCCCCAGCAATACCATTCGCCTGGTCAACGCGCTGATTCAAAGCGGCAAGCGATTTGACTATATGATCTACCCCGGTCAGCCGCACGCCTACGGACCGATGGCGCCGTACGCCTACCAGTTGCAGGCCGAGTACTTCGCCGAATTCCTGCTCGGTGACCGCAGCTTCCGGATGAGTGCCGACTTCAAGAAGCACCGTCCATAGCCGGTGCGATCGGCGTTGCCGCGGCTCCCGTCGCGGCAACGCCGATCCCGAATTTCCGAAGCACCGTGCCGCGCCAGTGCTCCATGATTTCGTACACCGTCGGCACCACGACCAGGGTGAGCACCGTCGACGCAATGACGCCACCAATGACCGCCCGCCCCAGCGGCGCGCGAAAGTCGCCGCCCTCGCCAAAGCCGAGCGCCACCGGGATCATGCCGGCAATCAGGGCCAGTGTCGTCATGAGGATGGGCCGCAGTCGGATGCGCCCTGCCTCCACCAGTGCGTCGCGCACGCTCAGCCGTCCGCTGGTGTGCGCCCACTTCGCAAAATCGATGAGCAGGATGGCATTCTTGGCCACGATGCCCATTAGCATCATGACGCCAATGAGACTCATCACGTTCAGCGTGTCGCCGGTGGCCAGCAGCGCACCCACCACGCCAATGAGCGAAAGCGGCAGGGAAATCAGGATGACCAGCGGTTCGAGAAATGACCCGAACTGCACCACCAGAATCAGGTACATCAGCATGACCGCCACGCCCAGCGACGTGATGATCGATCCGAACATCTGATTTTGGCTCTCCACCTGCCCGCCCTCGGTAATGCGATAGCCGGGCGGCAGTGGCACCTGCCCCACGCGTGTCATGACGTCCTGCGCCACGTTGCCCATCGACGCGCCGACGACATTGGCACCCACCGTAACCACGCGGCGGCGTTGAAAATGGTCGATCTGCGCCGGGCCGTTCTCCGCCGTAATCACGGCCACTTGCTCCAGCGGAACGTAGGGCGTAGTGCCCCCTGTCCCCGCAGCCCCGGCCACCATGATAGGGAGACTGGCGACGTCACGCACACGCTCGCGCGCACCGGGAGCCAGTCGCACGCGCACCGCGCGCGAGATACCGGCCGGATCCACCCAGGTGCCGGTCTCGACGCCGGCAAAGGCAAATCGCAACGCCGTCGCCAACTGCGCCACGTTGACACCCATACTGGACGCGAGGCCGCGGTTCACTCGAACACGCAATTCCGGCGTCTCGCCTTTCGTCGACAGCCCGACGTCGACGGCACCTTTCACTTGTCGCACGGAGTCGGCGATTTGCAGGGCGAGGCGACCAAGGGTTGTGGCGTCAGGCCCCTGAATCTGGAGTTGCATCGCCTTCTGGTTGCCGCCAAGACTGGCCGCAGTGAAGGTATTCGTCACCGCACCAGCCACGTGCCCAATCTCTTCGCGGATCACCGCCGCCATCGCCTCCTGGCTGATATGCCGCTCACGCTTGGGCACCAGCCGCACATAGATCGCCGCCACATCGACGGCCCCGGATCCGGTGGCGCTGCCGGCCGTGGTGTAGCAGTAGGCCACCTCCGCGTGGCGGCGAATGATTCGCGCAACCTCTTCGGCCTTGCCGACCGTATACTCCAAGGTCGAGCCGGGCGGCGCTTCAACCGAGACGTTGAGTTCGCTGTTGTCCTGGATCGGCGCGAAACCGAATCCACCGAATCGCATTTGCAGTCCGATGGCGAGCAGCAGGCTGCCCACGGCGATGGCAATCATCCACCATCGATGATCGAGCGCCCAGCCAATCACGATTTTGTAGCGATCGGCCTGTCGATCAAACCAGACATTGAAGCGATCGAGCACACGCGCCAGCGCGTTGCGCCGCTGGTGTGCCTCAAGCTGCGGGTCGGGCCAGTATGCCGACAACATCGGGTCGAGCGAGAACGACACGAACAGTGACACCAGCACCGCGCTGGCAATCGTGAGTGCAAACGGCTTGAACAGCTGGCCCGCAATGCCGGGCATGAATCCCACCGGCACGAACACCGCCACAATGGCGAACGTCGTGGCGGTCACCGCCAGGCCGATTTCGTTCGTGCCCTCGTGAGAGGCGCGGACATGATCTTTCCCCATCTCGATGTGTCGCACGATGTTTTCGCGCACCACGATGGCGTCATCGATGAGAATACCGATGGCCAGCGAGAGTCCCATCAGGGACATCACATTGAGCGTGAAACCGAACGCCAGCAGCGGAGCGAACGCGGCGAGCACGGAGACCGGAAGGGCCAGTCCCGTAATCACCGTGGACCGCCACGAGTTGAGGAAGAGGAACACCACCAGCACGGTCAGGGCAGCGCCCTCCACTAGCGTCTCCTCGACGTTGCGTACGGAGTTGTCGATGCGCACGCCGCCATCACGCACCATTTCCAGGCGCGTACCAGCGGGCAGGGTGGCCTGCAACTCGGTCATGCGCGCGCGAATCGCCTCGCTCACCGCCGTGGTGCTCGCCTCCCGCGATTTGATGATGTCGAGGCCGATGGCCGGCGTGCCGTTGTACACAGCGGACGACGTCGGCTCCGCCGCACCGGCGTCGACGTCGGCCAGCTCACCCAGTCGCACCAAACCGTCCCCGCGTCTGGCAACCACAATCTGTGCAAACTCCTCCGGATGCTCGAGCCGTCCGTCCAGGCGGATGACCCGTCGCTCCAGCGCGCCATTCACGCGCCCCACGGGGGCCGCGAGGTTCTGCGATCGCACCGCGCTCACCACCTGATCGATGCCGACACCGACGGCGGCCAGCGCTCCGGGTCGCACATTGACATTGAGCTGCGCGCTGTCGCCGCCCACAATGTTCACCTGCGCCACGCCCGATATGGATCGCAATTCCCCGCCAATCAGACCATCAGCCAGCTGCGTGAGCACCGGCGTACTGAGCGTCGCCGAGGTGAGTGCCAATGACACGATGGGGCGCTGATTGGGATCGAAACGGTACACCACCGGCTCGAGCATCTCCTGCGGGAGCTGCGGACGAACCGCCGAAATCGCGTCGCGCACATCCTGCATCGCTTGGTCGAGGTCCTTCGAGAAGACAAACGTGACCACAATCTGCCCGAAGCCATCGGTCGAGGACGAGTTGAGCTTGTCGATACCGCCAATGCCCGAAAGCTTGTCCTCAAGTCGGGTGACAACTTCACGCTCGACCACGTCGGGCGCGGCGCCCGGATACCCAACACCCACGAACACCACGGGTGGCGCCAGCTCGGGGAACTCATCCGTGTCGAGTCGGAGCAGCGACGCGATGCCGAAGACCGCCAAAGCCAGCATCGACACGACGGTGATGATCGGCCGGCGTATCGCGAAATCAGAAATGAACATGGCGCAGCGTTAAGAGGGGAGCGGATCAACAGGCAGGCGTCGCCAACATCCGCTTGACGGGCACTGGAAACAATACATCTTTTCGCATCTGTTGGTCCGGTTCGCCTCGCATCCGCCCGCGTGGCCGGTCCACCTCACAGGAGGTACGCCATGACCGATTCGACCGTTGCCCGTCGCTCGTTCCTTGCCCGCCTCGCTTCCGGTGCGGCGGCGTTCACCGCCGCAATCGGCAGCGGTGCTGTTCTCCCGACCATCGCGCATGCCGCTCCCGCTCCGGACGAAATGGACAAATGGTTTGGCGGCATGACCGGCGTGAACAAGTCCCTCTACGACTGCGCGTCCATCGCCAGCGCCGCCGACGGCGTGATGTTTGCGCGAAATCTCATCAAGTTCAGCGCGGATAAGCTGGGCACGAAGGACGCCGACAACAGTGTGGTGGTGTGTTTCCGGCACATCGCGACGCCCTTCGGTTACAACGACGCGATGTGGGCGAAGTATCCGGCGTTCATCTCCATGTTGAGCATCACCGACCCCGTCACGAAGAAGGCCGCCACGCGAAACTTCCTGCTGCACGACGAAGTCGAGGGAGAACCTGGCGCGAATCTGCCCGGGATTCGTGCACACGGCGTGCAATTCGCGATTTGCGGTGCCGCGACGGCGTACTTTGCCAAGCAGCTTGCCGGGAAGTCCGGCAATGCCAAGCAGATTGAGGCGGACCTGGCCGCCAACCTCATTCCGGGAGCGCGCATGGCACCGGCAGGTGTCGTGGCCGTCCAACGCGCGCAGAAAGCCGGATTCGCCTACACGTACGCAGGCTGATCACGCACTACCCCGCCGCCCCGACGCACACTCAGGCGCCGGGGGGCTTCTTGGCTGGCGGCGGCGCAGTCTTGGTCGCGGGCGCTTTGGTCGGCGCCGCCGTCTTCGCTTTGGGTGCCGCCGTGGTGGGTTTTGCTTCCGGCTTTGGCGCGACCACTGGCGCGGGCACCGGTTCGCGAACCGGAATCGGGGCGGGGCTCACTGGCGGCGGCGGCGGGAGCAGCATGGCCTTGATCACGTCCTCCGGCACCTTGCTGGTGTTCAGACTCACCAACCCGGATGCGCTGACATCGAAGGTCGAGCGGGACATTTGAATCTTCGCCAGCACCAGTTGCTTCGGCACCTTGCCGCCCAGCATGCGCACCACAATCTCATTGGTCAACACTTCGTCGAGACCGGTGAGCGTGGAAGGGGCCGATCCACTGCGCCGCGCGTTGTCGCCCACCTGCAACATCAGTTTGATGATGTTCTGGTCGACCTTGAACCCGACAAGCCCAATGAGGCCGTCGGACGACAGGTCGAACCCGGGACGCGCCGAGTTGATCTTGCCAACAATGAGGTCTTTGGAAAGCTTGCCGGCGACCATCTGCACCACCGTGGCGTTACTCAGCACTTCGGTGTCGCCTTGTGCCAACATCGGCTGCGGCGGAATGCACGCGAGCGCGCCCAGCACGAACGCGCAGCGGCCGACGACAACACGCACAACTCGGGTGACGTGCATCAGGTCCTCCTCAGTAGGGCCGCGGAACGCCCGCAGGCCGGTGAACATGCGGCGCGCCCCCAATGCTCGCAAGGGAACCGACCGCTCACCCGACGAGCGCTGCCGTGAATCGCGCCCGCATCTCGAATCCGTCACGAGTCGGCAACACCCGTGGCAGCTCCTCGCGGGCGATACACGCACGAATCAGAATCGGCCCTCGGCCCTGGTGCACCAGCGCGCGCATCATCGGCGCGCGGTGCATGTCGGACATCGTGTGTGATTCGGCGAATCCGCAGGCCTTCGCCACGCTGGCGAGATCAACCCCTGCGCTGGTGTGACTGGCCTGCATGCCGGTTTCACCGTACCGACCGTTGTCCAGCACCACCACACTCAGGTTGTGCGGTTGCTTCACGCCAATGGTCGCGAGGCTTCCCAGCCCCATCAGCGCGTCACCGTCGCCGGTGAGCACGACGACCCGTTGCGCCGGTCTCGCCAATGCGACACCGAGGCCAATCATGGCCGTCCCGCCCATGCCACCCCACTGATACAGGTTGAGCGGGTGATCGCCCGCCGCGGCCACGTCGTACGTTGTCGAGCCCAGGCCGCTCACCACGATCAGATCGTTGCGATCCACCAGCAGGGCCCGCACGAAGTCACGCCGATTGAGCGTTCCGTTCGGCATCGACATCAGCGGGTCCACCGCTTGTGACCGATCAACTGCTGCGACAGCACGACCGCCACGGGCGCCTGCTCGTTGAACGCGATGTCGCAGGCGGTTCCCACGATGGCGTCCACCGTCTCCGGCGTCTCTACCCGGAACGTGCGGAAACCGCACTGCCTGAGCACATCCTCAGTGATCGCACCCATGGGCACCTGCCAGGAATTGAACTCGCCTGCCTCACCACGCATCGTGACGAACAGCAGACACGGCACACCAAAGCCGTGCACGATGGAAAACATGTTCACGCAATTCCCCACCCCGCTGCTTTGCATCAGCAACGCCGCACGTTGTCCGCCAAGCGCGGCGCCGACCGTCAGCGCAACCCCTTCTTCTTCCGTCGTCAGGACCACATCGGCGATGTCCGGATCGTCAATGCATCGTTCGATCAACTGCGCGTGTCCGGCATCGGGCACATAGCCCACCTGCCGCACCTGAACGCGTTGCAGGTGCGCGAAGATCGCATCGGGCCACACGGGCCGGGACGGCGTGGTGTCTGGCATATGGGTAGTCTACTGTCCGGCTTGCTGGCGCGCCGCGTCTCCTCCTTCGGGCGGCAAAGCCCCGGACATGAGTCCCGATCTGTGCCGCGCTGGCGCCTTGGTGCGGCGCGTTCTTTCTTTCGTCACCAACGGCCCCGCGAACAGACGGCAAGCGACCTCAACCGGGACCGGTTTCGTTCACGCCTTCACACAGCGCCGCATGAAGAACGTATTCGACTCGTTGGTCGTCGCCGAATTGGTCTCGCGCATCAACCGCCTGTCGCCAACAACCCCGGCAGCCTGGGGCAAGATGTCGGTCGATCAGATGCTGGCGCACTGCAACGTCTCCTACGAAATGGTCTATGAGGACAAGCACCCCAGACCCGGGCCGCTCAAGTCACTCGTGCTCAAGGCCTTGGTCAAGCGCGCCGTGGTGGGTCCCAGACCGTATCGCCGAAATACGCCGACGGCCCCGCAATTCAAGATGGTATCGCCGAAGGATTTCGAGCAGGAAAAGCAGCGTTTGATCGGGTTTCTCGAGCGCGTGCAGCGCGATGGCGAGAGGGCCTTTGAGGGAAGGTCCTCGCACTCGTTCGGACCGCTGTCAACGACCGAGTGGAGCACGATGTTCTACAAGCACCTCGACCACCATCTCACACAGTTCGGCGTCTGACTCTGGCACCGCGCGGCCGGCGCCGGTCCGTTCACGTCCCATGCCCTCTCCCATGTCCTCAGCCACCCCCCCCACCGCCCCGCGTGCGCCGGAGTCGTTCTTTCTGGTGTGTATCGCCGGGCCGGACCGCGGGAAACGCGCGCGCATCGAGCCGATCGCCATTCGCATCGGCAGTACCCCAGACTGCAACCTGCTGACCGACGATCCGGACGTGCAGGGCCCGTTTGCCAGCGTGCTGCTGGAGGGTGACCGGGTGCGCATCGAGGCACTGTCGGCGAAACAGCCGTACGTCGATGGGCACGCGGTGCCGCAGGCGGCGTTGCGCGCCTGGCAACAGGTGCGCCTGGGACGCTCGCTCTGGGAGGTGCATGCCACCGTCGGCGCATCGTCGGTGTTCGACTTCGTGCATCGCATGGGGGACCATCTCTCCAACGCCGCCGGCATCGAGCGGCCCGCGGAATGGAACGCGCGCGAGATGTTCACCGAGGTGGCCAAGAAGCATGATGACGAAGAGATCGAAGCCTACTTCACCGTGGGCACCACATTCACCACGCCGTCACTCGGCGAAATCGACACGGGATGGCCGCGTCCCTGGGTATTCCTCCGCGTGGCGGCGCTGTCGCTGGCACTCTACTGGGGATTCACCTTCGCCTGGAACACGTTCCAGAACGTCAATCTCATCCCGGGGTTGATCATGATCGGGTCCGTGGCGATTCCGTTGTCGCTGCTGATCTTCTTTTTCGAAATGAATGTCCCGCGCAACATCTCGTTGTATCAGGTTATCAAACTGCTCCTCACCGGCGGTCTGGTATCGATCATCATCAGTCTGTTCATATTCGACTACACCAGCGGGTTGTCCAATTGGCTGGGGGCAGCCAGCGCCGGCATTGTCGAGGAGACGGGCAAGGTCCTCACGCTACTGCTGGTCATTCGCAAGCCGCGCTTCCGCTGGACGCTGAACGGCTTGCTGCTTGGCGCCACCGTGGGCACCGGATTCGCCGTGTTTGAATCCGCCGGCTATGCGCTGCGCGCGGCGTTGAGTGACGGCGGCATCATGGCCATGCGTGATGTCATTTTCCAGCGCGGCATACTGAGTGTGTTCGGTGGCCACGTGCTGTGGACAGGACTGGCCGGTGCGGCGCTCTGGCGGGTGCGCGACGATCAACCGTTTCAGCGCGAAATGCTGACCGACCCGCGCTTCCTGCGTGTGCTGGGCATGTGCATGGTGATGCACATGCTCTGGAACTCCAACATCGAACTCCCGCTGGTGGGTCGGGTGGGCACATTCGTGGCGCTCGGCGCCGCCGCGTGGCTGCTGGTGCTGGGCATGATTCAAAGCGGCCTGCGACAAGTGCGCGATGCGCAGGGACGCGAAGCCATCCGTCGCACGGGCGCGAATGCCGTGCTGCGCGCGACGCCCTAGTCGTCGCCGACCACGAATTCACCGATGATGCTGTCGGGGTCGTTCACCACGCTGGCCTCCTGATCGGAAAGCTGAAGGCTGTCGATGACCTGCTGCTTGCGGGGCGCCACCACTAGCAGAAGAAGGAGCGGCACGATGGACACAGCGAGAAACAGGTAGCCCCCGGTCGTATAGAACACCGCCAGTCCCATCAGCGCCGGTGATTCAAGCAGGGCGAAACGCACCACGCTCGCGGCCTGGAAGCCGCGCAGTTTTTCCGGAAGGGTGGGCTTGACCATTGCGCTGGCAAGCAGGCGTGTGAAGACCAATTGGCTTCCCACCACGCCGGTGACCGCCACCGCGATTACGACATACAAATACGTGCCGGCCCCGACGGCGTCCGTGGTGGGCATGGTGCCCGACCAACGCGAATACAGGCTGACGCCGGCGAACACCAGGGGCCCCAGCACCAGTGCGGCATGCATCAACGACAGCGTTCGGAAGTAGAGTGCTGAGGTCAGGCGCTGTTTTTCCATGTGATGCCGGTCCGGTTGGGGAGTACGAACGTGCTACGGGGCGCGCGCCAAGACAATGCTCCCACGCGCCATCACTGGCGGTCGGCGCGACGGGGCATTCTTTTTGTTCCGGTTGAGGTTTGCGCGCGCCACTTACGGGAGACGGAAAACATGTCGCTGCACGACGAGCTGGACCTGCTGGAGCAGGCCGAGTCCGAGACCATGAACATGGCCGATGGCATGGAATTCGCCAGCGACGTCGATCGTCGCCAGTTCGTCTTTCTGTCATTGGCCGCTGCCGCCGCCACCACCTTCGGTTTTGGCGCCAAGGCCCTGGCGCAAGACGCGGCGACTCGTCCCGCCCAACCCGCCGCAGCGCCGCCGGTTCCGCTCGACAACATGGAGCCGGTCTCCTGGACATTCCAGCCATATCCCGGCGGGATCGGCACGTTGTTGGAGAAGACCTATCGGGAAAGGGGTATCGCAGCGTTTGCGCGGCAACCATTCGCCTGGAATGCCACCGCGGCGGGCGCGTTCCATCTTGCCCCGTGGGGTTCGGCGGCGTTGCCGGCCACTGACGAAGAGATTGCGTTCCTCCCCGCGCATCGGTTGGCCGCCGCCATCAAGGCCGGCAAACTCTCGTCCGTGCGACTCACGCGAATCTATCTCGATCGACTGAAAGCGCTCAATCCGACCCTGTTATGCGCGGTCACCATTCTCGAGGAGCGCGGCCTGGCCGACGCGGCGAGGATGGATGCTGAACTCAAGGCCGGCAAGTATCGCGGGCCGTTGCACGGCATACCGTGGGGCGTGAAGGATCTGTTTGCCGTGAAAGGCACGCCAACTACCTGGGGCGCGGCCGACTTCGAGAATCGGGTCATCGACCAGGATTCGGAAGTGGTGATTCGGTTGCGCGACGCCGGTGCGGTGTTGATTGCCAAGTTGTCCACCGGACAATTCGCCCAAGGCGGCAACTGGTTCCGCGGCGGCACCAAGAACCCGTGGAATCTCACCCAGAGTTCCAGCGGTTCATCTGCCGGCCCCGGCTCGGCCACCGCGGCCGGCTGTGTGGCCTTCGGCATCGGCACGGAAACCTCCGGATCCATTGTGAGTCCGGCCACGGCGTGCGGCATCAGTGCGCTGCGTCCGACATTCGGCCGCGTAAGCCGCTCCGGTGGCATGGTGCTGGCGTGGTCGATGGATCGCGTCGGTCCGCTGACGCGCACGGCAGAAGATGCGGCGATGGTGTTCAACGTGATTCACGGCGCGGACGCGAAGGACCCGGGATCCATCACGATGCCGTTCCACTTCAACGCCAACATCGATCTCGGTGCCCTGCGCATCGGGGTGCGTCGACAGAATGCCGCGACACCGGATCCGGTGTTTCTCGCGTTCGTTGATAAGCTGAAGTCACTGGGTGCCAAGCCTACGGAGCTGCCGGATCCGCCAACCGTGGCCGGCAGTCAGGGCGGCATCAACGTGGAGTCGGCCGCCGCGTTCGATTCGTATGTGCAGGCGAAGGCCAAGGAGCTTGGCATGGATATGGCCACCGTGCTCACGACCTACGGACGGCCGGCGGGCGGCGGTGGTGGCGGCGGCGGCGGCGGCGGCGGTGGTGGTGGTGGTGGTGGTGCGCCAACGCCCGCCGCGGCCAACGGTGCGACGCCAGTGCCCGCAGCGAACAGCGCACAACTCAATCGCTGGGTGCCTGGACGCACACCAACGGCAATGGACTTCATTCAGTCACAGCGGCGGCGTCAAATGCTTATTACCGCGTGGCAGGACTACCTCAAGGACATCGATCTGTACGTCGGTGCCGCGGACACCGGCGTGCATGCACAGACCGGGCATCCGGTGGTGGTGGTTCAGATGGGATTCGGCGTTCGCGCGCCAGGTGGTGGTGGTGGTCGCGGCGGTGGAGGTGGGCGCGGTGGAGATTCCACGCGGGCGGCAACGCCGCCGGCCCCGCTCAATCCACAGCCTATCTGCACGCAGATCGCGGGCAATCTGTACAACGATGACATCATTCTCTCGGTGGCCCACAAGTACCAGAGCAACACCGCGTGGCATCTTGAGCGGCCGAAACTCGGCTAACGCTCCGCAACTACGACTGGGCACGAGACATATGGTGAGCGATTCATACCAAGAGTCCACATGAGAAAACACCATCCAGCCAAACGGCGATTCGCGCTTCACATGGCGATGGTCGGGGCGATCGTAGGGTTGCCCGCGGTCGCACTTGGTCAGGGACGCTGCATCCGCGCGTACGGAACGCCCGCCTGCAACACCGATCCCATTGCGCCGGTGTTCGAACGCACGGGGTGGCGCACCACCGCCTTGAACCACATCTCGTTCCGCGTGGTGGACCCGCAGAAGGAAGCGGCATTCTACGCCGCGCTCATGGGCTGGGCGATGCGCAGCAGCAGCAACGCGCGGGTGGTGATGGACATGGGCGACTGGGGCACCGTGGTGTTCAATCGGGCGCCGGCGGAATCATTCCCGGCCACTCCCACGCGCCGCAATGCCGCCGCGGCGCCGGTGCACGCCGTCGTTGACGGATTCGGCTTCGACATCGAACCGTGGAACGCAAAGACCGTGGACGCCGAGCTGAGGAAACGCGGGCTGACTCCCATTGCCGACAATGACGGCAAAGGATTCGAGAGCTTTCACGTGAAGGATCCCGACGGCTTTGACCTGCAGATCGGCAACGGGAAGGGTTACACCAGCGCGCGCCGTATCGCGTCGAAATCGACCATGCCGGTTCCACCCCCCTTTGAAGCGACCGGATGGAAGACGGTCTGGCTGGACCATCTCTCGTTCGGGGCCACGAACTACAAGGCCAGCGTTTCGTTCTACACCAACCTGCTGGGATGGGGGCCTACCTACGACGAAGGGAGCCAGAACGAGCTCATGATCGGTGATGTCGGCGACATCATCATTCGCGGCGGCAACCCGCTCGATCCGGCGTTTGGCCAGCCCGGTGGTCGGGCCGGCGGGCGCATCGATCACATTTCGTTCGGCATTTCGCCGTGGGACACGGACGCGGTGAAGGCGGAGCTTGAGAAGCGTGGACTGACGTGGAGTATCGACACGTCCGACGGCGCGGAAATCCACGTGGCACAGTACAAGAGTTATCACACCACCACGCCCAATGGCTACAACCTGCAGATCAGCTACAATACACACGACACCCGACTGAATCTGGCCATCGCGGTCAATCCGAGACGACCCAACATCAAATGACGGTGAATCCCGTGCGTCGCACCTTTGGCTCGACGATCGCTCTGGCAGGCCTCGTTGCCTGTAGTGACGCCGCGAAGGTCGTGGTGGGAACCGAGCCGTCCGCTCCCGCGACGCCAGCCGCCGTGACCGTGCTGATGTCCGAAGACGCGCAGGCGGCCACGGTTGGTCGCCCGTTCACGTTCAATCTCGCCCAGAGCAGAATTCGTTTCAGCGATCCGCCGGGGGCCGGCCTGACCTATCGCATCACGCTCACACCGAAGGCCACCGGACTCGCGGTTTCGGGGATGGAAATCACCGGCGTCCCGAATGCGGTCTCGGTGATCACGGCGACCGTCACCGCCACCGACGTGAATCAGCAGAGCGCCGAGGCCCGCTTCCCGATTATTGCACAGCGCGCGGACCTCCCGGAACCACGGCTGCCAGCCACGCCCTATGCCTACGCCGACGAATCGGCGCCGCTACCACCTGCCATCGCCAACTCGCCGCAGGTGGTTCGCATCGACAATATGACTGCGGCCAACCGCGTGACCGATGCGGGCGCCGCGCTGGGACGCGTGTTGTTCTACGATCGCCGCTTGTCAGTCAACGATCAGGTGGCCTGCGCCTCGTGTCATCAGCAGCAGTTCTCCTTCTCAGATACGGCACGGTTCAGCATCGGCGTGTCGGGCGCGCCCACACGTCGCCACTCCATGCCACTCACCAACGTGCGATTCTACGGGCCGGCGCGTTTCTTCCGCGACGAACGCGCCGCGACACTCGAAGACCTTGCCCTGCAGCCGGTGTTTGATGCCAGCGAGATGGGACTGCCACCCGACGTGCTGGTGCCCAAGCTGCGGATGGCGCGATACTACGCACCCCTGTACGCCGCGGCGTTCGGTGACAGCGCCATCACGGCGGATCGCACGGCGCGGGCACTCGCCCAATTCGTACGGGCCCTCAAGACAACCAACAGCAAGATCGACAGTCTGCTGGCAGGAACCACCACGTTTTCGTCGCAGGAGGTGGAGGGCCAGATCCTCTTTGAGGCGACCGGCTGCCGGAGTTGTCATGAGTCGTATGCGGTGGTGAGCGACGCCGCACGCAACAATGGTCTCGATGCCACCAATCTCGACCACGGCGCGGGACAGGGTCGGCTCAAGTCTCCATCGCTTCGCAACGTCGTGCAGCGTCCGCCCTACATGCACGACGGACGGTTCCGCACGCTCGAAGCCGTTATCGATTTCTATGACGCCGGCGTCCAGGACAACCCCGATCTCGATCATCGGCTGCGTGCGCCCGATGGATCACCGCGACGGTTGCATCTCGCCTCGTCACAGAAACTGGCGCTTGTGGCGTTTCTCCACACGCTCACCGATCGCGCGTTCCTGGCCGACCCGCGCTTCAGCAACCCGTTTCCGCACTGACATGACGGTTCGCATCTTCGTCACCGGCGGCACGTTCGACAAGGAGTACGACGAGCTGCACGGCGCGCTGTATTTCCTCCACTCACACGTCGAGGAGATGCTGCGACGCGGGCGTTGTCACCTGGATGTCGCCGTGCAGGAGCTCATGATGCTGGACAGTCTCGACATGACGCCTGCAGACCGGGCGGCCGTCATCGACGCGAGCCGCGCCTGCGCCGAGTCACAGATCGTGATTACCCACGGCACGGACACCATGGTGGAGACCGCGCGCGCGCTCGCGGCCGGCGTGTCGGCCAAGACCATCGTGCTGACCGGCGCGATGGTTCCCTACGCGTTCGGCAGTTCGGACGGCCTGTTCAATCTGGGCAGTGCGCTGTCATTCGTGCAGGCGTTGGCGCCGGGGGTGTACGTGGCGATGAACGGGCGCTGCTTCGCTTGGGACAATGTGCGCAAGAACCGGGAGATTGGTGTGTTCGAGGCCATCGCCGGCGTGTAACCGCCGCGCCTACCGCAGCAGCGCGCTCCAGATCAACGGCCACGTGGCATTGCTCTGCGCCCGGTACTGTGGACGAAATCCGTATAGCACCACATGCCCCGTCCCGACTGCCGCATCGACCATGGCCGCCTTGCCGTTGAGGCGCGCGCCGCCCAGCAGCCACCCCGACAGTAATGGATCGCCCGCCGACTGGTATCGCGCCACGGCGGATGCGCGCGAACCATCAGTAATGTCGAATGCGGGACTGTCTTCAAACCAGAATGCCGGCACTGGCGCGGTGAACATGGAGGCCAGCGGGTGATTGCGGTCCACCTCGACACCCAGCAGCGAACCCGGCGCATAGAAGTCGGAGTTCTTCACACCCGCCAGCACATTCTTCACCGGCAACGCAAAGGTCTCAATGGCATACTCGCTGGCATCGTTGAAAGCGAGCAACGTGCCGCCGGCGTTTACGAACTCCTTCAGTGCCTCGGCGCCCGAATCCCCCAGTCCGCCGCGTAACGAGTCCGGATACGGCGCGCCGAATCCGCGACGCAGCTGCACCGCACTTTGTTCCGGCAGAATGATCGCATCGAACTTCGCGCGCAGCCCGCCGCCGCGAACGTCCTTATCGTGCACGGTGGTGAATGGAATGCGACTGGCGTCAAACACCCACCGCGTCCACCCTTCGTCCATGCTGGCATTGTAGCTCTGATAGATCGCGATGCGCTTGCGGTTGGTCCCGCTGAGTCCCGCCACGTTGTACACGGGTTCGGCCACCGGCGTCACCAATGTGCCCAATTGCAGTCCCGCAGTGGTGAGCGGTTGCGCGTCCACGCCAAAGAGCAACGGCAGCGTGTGCGCCGTGACGTCGTACGGGCGCTTGGGCGGCCCGCCGGGATACTCCTGCAGGTTGGGATATTTCTGGCGCTCCAACAGTGCCTTGGCGTACGAACCAAACGGCTGCGCCATCGGCACGACATAGTTGCCGTCAGGAATGCTATGGTAGACGTCCACCTGACCGTGCTGCAGCGTCCAGAGCATCCGGGTCAGGGCTGCCGGGTCGCGCTGCGCCTTGGGGATCACATACGCCGTTGGCACCGCGGTCGTGGTCCACGGATGTTCGGCCGCCATCGCACGATCACCAAGCGCCGCATAACTCTCCAGCCAGCCGATACGGTTGCGGGCCGCTTCCACCAACAGTGCCCATGTGGCGCTCACCTGATACGACACAATGTCGCCAATCCCCCACCGCCCACCGGGCCAGATGGCCGGATAGTTCCACGTCGATTCGCGGGCGTCGTACCCGCGACCGGTACCGAGTTGCGCAAACGGCATGTCCACCGGCGAGGCGAGTCGTGCGCTGGCCGTTTCGGTCAGAATGCGCGCGCCCCGATGATTCAATGAATATTGGCGGGCCGGCGACCATTGATCGTAGGCGGCGTTGGTGGCCACGCCGGTCTTGCCTTCCGCGATCATGCGCCACGACATCGCCATGCCCAGTGCATTCGTGCTAGCCGTGAGCACCGGATCGATATTGGGCTCGAGTGGATCCATGTACGGCGGGATGAAGATGCGGCCCGCCCCGCCGCCCTGCTGGTGCACGTCGTTGACGATTTGCGGATCCCACGGCGTGTAGAGCGAGTCGACCGTGTACCGCGTTTCCTTCTGGGTGAACGCATACCAGTCCCGGTTGTTGTCGTGACCGGTGTAGTAGTGATACAACGCCGGCGGGTTGCTGCCCTCGTAGGGTGTTCCGATGCTGCTGCGATACCAGTCGCCCACGATATCCACGCCATCGGGATTCTGACTGGGCACCAGCATGATGATCGTGTTGGCAAGTACCTCGCGCGCCTCGGGCGTGTCCGCACGAGCCAGGCGATCGGCCACCACCAGTGGCGTGAGGAATCCCCCCACTTCGGTGGAGTGAATGCTGGAGGTGATCAGGATGACGTTTTTGCCCTGCGCGATGAGCGAGGCGCGCGTGGCGGCGGTGCGCTGGCGCGGGTCCATCAATTGGCGTTGAATGCGCTGATATTTGGGAAGACTGGCCAACGTGGCCGGATGGCTGATGAACGCCACGATGAACGGCCGACCGAGTGTGGTCTGGCCCAGGGTACGCACCGAAACACGCGGACTGGCCTTGTCGAGGGCGGCGAAGTAGTCGGTAACTTGCTTCCACGACGGCAGCTTGCGGTCGGTGCCGGGCTCCCATCCCAGGATGCTGGCCGGCGACGGGATGGCGCCCGTGGTGCGCTTCTGCGCCTGCGCGGGCGTGCTGGCGATTGTGGCGGCGGTGAGCAGCAGCGCGACCACGGTGCGGCAATCTGGCATGACGGGCATACGGCGTCCTTCGCTCGGGATGGCGTGGGATTCGAAACGCTCGGTCCAAAATGCAGCCGCACGGGAACGTCGGCCAGTCGCTGTGGTATCGCAGAAGACGGTTGCGG
The DNA here is from genome assembly GCA_016720905.1 of Gemmatimonadaceae bacterium. Classification (NCBI taxonomy): domain Bacteria; kingdom Pseudomonadati; phylum Gemmatimonadota; class Gemmatimonadia; order Gemmatimonadales; family Gemmatimonadaceae; species Gemmatimonadaceae bacterium. The sequence continues at coordinate 74,003 of JADKJT010000011.1, forward strand.
CAGTCGCATTGCGCATACGCTCAGTGCGCCACGACCGGGTTCTAACGGGAGCGGGTGGAGCGATGAGGGGCTTAGGGGTGAGCAACCGAAGCGTTGAGCGCGAGAGGGGCCAGCCGGTGAGCGTAGAACCCGGTCCTGCCCTCGCCGGCCGGCCCCTCTGGCGCTCAACGCTTCCGCTGCTCACCCCTCCAGCCCCTCTGCGCTCACACCTCAGCGGTGATAGGCCTTCGTGTCGCCCGTCCGCCCATTCGTCACCGTAAATGATCCATCGGCCTTCGCGGATAGCTTGATCCACGCACTGGTGCTTTCGTCGACGTTGACAACACGCGCGTCGGGCATGTTCAACACGCCGGGCATCAGCGAGCGATGCAGCTGCCACGTGTCAATCGCCGGCAACTGATGCAGCGTGGCCATTGTCTGGGCGCTGCCGCCCTTGAGCGGACCGTTGTTGATGACGGCCACGAGCGGGTTCACCGCCTTGAACATCGCGGCATCGGCGGCATCAAGACCTCCATGATGCGCAACCAGGTAGACATCGGACTCGCCGACGAGATTGCGCGGACAGGTCAACGCGAAAAGCGGTGGGCCGGTGAGGTCGCCCACATCGAGGAACCGGAACTTCCCGAAGGCGAGACGGACGCCGGTGGAGCGCGGGTTCTCGGTGTGCTCCTGCGCCGGCAATCCGGTGCCCGCGCACGACGCGTTCACGGCGCCTGCCCCCTTGAGCGGCGACGTGAGTGTCTGTCCGGCGGCCGACACGATGATGGCGTCGATGCCCTTGAGCGGCAACCGATCACCGGGTTTGGGCTGCAGATGCGTGGCACGCGCACGCCGCGTGAGATACGCGTTGTACAGCAACTGGGTGCCGGACACGGCCGCCTCGGCCTCGGGCAGCGGCGCCTCGTGGTCGATGAAGGCGCGAATGGGCAGCAACTGCGACAACTCGACCACCCCGCCAACATGGTCACCATGAAAGTGCGTGATCATCAGGTAGTCGATGCGATTGATGCCGGCATCGTGCGCGGCCGCAAGGATGCGTTGCGGATCGCGCGCCTCGGTAGGATCGCCAGGCTTGGACGCAAAGGTCCCTTCATTGGGAAATCCCGCGTCGATCAGCAACGACTCGCCGGCCGGCGTGACGATCAGCGTCGCCTGTCCGCCCTCGACGTCGATGAAGTAGATGTCGAGCGTTCTCGAGGCGGCGTTGGCCGCGGGAGGGACCGCCGCGAACAAGGACGCAAGCAGTGCGCCGCCGAGGAGTCGCTTGGTTGCGTGGAGTGCGCGATGCGTCACGGGGTGGGCCTCTCCGAATGTGCTGGCGCCGGGGAGCCGGTCGCCAGGGGACCTGCAGGCCTCAATATGCGATGAACACGGGGCATGCGCTGCGTGCCGCGCTGCCGGAGAATCCCTGACTGCTATCTGGTATACCGCATACGAGTATCAAGTGTCGCCATTCACGGCGACCCTCCCTGGAGCATTCCCAATGCCTGCCACGACCGACACGCGCCTCACCGGCGACCTCTCGCTGAACGAGATTGCCGCCATACAGCCCCGCGCCCTGGAAGTCTTCAACCGCTATGGGCTGGACAGTTGCTGCGGTGGTGCCAAGACGCTGGCACTCGTGTGCGAGAAGCACGGGCTCGTACTCGACGACGTGCTGCGCGATATCCGCGCCCTGTCATAGCCCGATCGTCGTCACGCCATAGTCACGTCATATGGATTGGTTCTCCCGCCTGTTCCTCAAGAGCGCACTCGTGTCGCTCGGCCTGGGCATTGTCATGGGCACCTGGATGGCGCTCGTCCCGGGCGCGATCATCTACCGGCCCGCGCACGTGCACCTCAACCTGCTGGGATTCGTATCCATGGTGATCTTCGGCGTCGCCTATCACGTGATTCCGCGATTCACCGGCCATCCGCTGCATAGCCCCAGAATGGCGGGCGTGCACTGGTGGAGCGCCAACGTCGGCCTGGTGTTGCTGGTTGGCGGATTCCTGTGTGCGCCGCATGTGCCAGCGGCTTCGCGCGTCGTCCTTGGAATTGGGGCGCTGTTCGCCGCCACCGGCTCGTTCCTGTTCATTTACAATCTCTGGCGCACCATCGACGGCACCGGGCCCAAACCGCGCCAGAACAGCGGATCGGGCAGAGCGCTTCCGGTTTCCGGATAGGTCGCCGCCGGATTGGGTGTGGTTACCGACCGCGAAGCCGATCCAGCCGTTCGTCGATGTCGGACGGCAGGAACATCCCGTCACTGATGGCTGCAATCTCTTCCGCTTCGCGCCAGCGCGCTTCCAGCACGTGGAGCTCGCCCTCGAGTGCAGCGCGCTCGTCGGCTTCGTGGAGGGACATCTCCAGGGCCAACCGCTGTGCGGGGGCGATGGACTGCAGTGTGAACACTCCGCCTGTCAGCATGCGGGAATGCGCCCCTGTCACTCCAGCCACCAGCGACGCCACCGGGTCAGCAGCGCCCGACACCACAAGCTCGACGGCGTCGCGGACTTCTGCTTTGGTGGCGCCGGCCTGATTCACCGCCGGGATGATTGCGGCGAACGCTCGTCGTGCGAGATCACCAGTGAGTTCCAGACTTGTGGCATCCATGTCATCAAGGCGACCTGTCGTAAAGCTCTGCCATACTCGGCCCTTTCCGAAACGCCGCCTGTGATACACCCGGAGCGACCATGACATGAGGTCGGCATGCTGGATGAGTTCACTTCGTGCCGCATCGGCGTTCGTCAGTCGCCGTATGCGATGATCGTCTCCGCGAACAAGCACCCGGCGTTGGGCCGGAGTACCCTAACTGCGCAAGCATCCAAAAACTGTAGAGGCCCCCGCGAGTCCGACCGTCGCGGCGCTGAGCCCAAGCGCGGTTGCTCCTCCAAGGGTTGTGCCGTAGTACGCGAGTACCACGGCAACTGAGGCGCCAGTGCCGACCTGCGCTTTGATACGGCGCCTGCCAAAGACATTGCCGTAGCGCCACGCCGCAAATTCCGGCAGCATCGGCCTCCCAATGCGCACCAATTCTGTCCCTTCACGAAGCCTGGCCAGTCCCACATTGTCCGTCGCTGCACGCAACTTGGTATCGCGATAGGCGCGCTCTGCCTCCTCGATGGCCTCCCAGCGCGCGTCCAACGGCGTCAAGTTCCACCGCGAGCACCGCGGACAGACCACCCACAACCGTCCCTTCGCCGCGTCGAACGCCAATCGCCGTCCTACCGGAAAGTGCTCAATTGATTCATTGCGGCCCAAGGCGCTGTTGCAGAACAGGCAGGTGGCGTACATGGGGGGAATAGTAGCGGAAACACAGACGGGAGACGCGAGTCTCCCGTCTCCCGTCTCCAGTCTCCAGTCTCCCCTCACGGCACCGGCCGTGTCCCCCACGCCTTCCCCATCCCCGTCAACAACGCCGCATACAACTCAATACCGTCCCACAGATTCTGCACGCGCAGGTTCTCGTCGGCGGCATGCTGGTTGTCGTCGTAGTTGGCGATGGGCAACGAGATCATTGGTGCGCCCAGCACCTTCTCAAACAAGTACGTCGGACCGCTGCCACCAGTGGTTGGCGCCACCAGTGGCGATACCTTCGCACCGTCACTCAACACCCCGATGAGCGCCTTCCCGAACGGGCCGTCCATCGCCACGCGCGTGGCCGGATAGCCCCCGCCCCACTCCATGCGGGCCACACGGGCATGCGCCAACCGCATCGCGTCCGTGACGCTGTCCCTCGTCACGAAGTACCCCTGCGCACGCACGTGCGCTTCCACAATACGGCGCACGCGCGCCGGGTCCTGCGCGGGCACGAGTCGCAAATCAAACGACGCGTAGGCCTCGCTGGCGATCGTGTTGGATCCCGTTTCGCGAACGCCGCCAACGCGAATGCCGCGCACATTGAATGCGGGTGACATGATGCGCTCCGCCAGCAGCGCGTTGTTCGCTTCCGTGCGCGCGAGTCCCAACGCCACGCGCAGCGTCGAGTCATACTTTGGCAGTTGCGCAATCGCGGTGCGTTCGGCCGCTGAAATCGGTTTCACGTCGTCGTAGTAGCCGGCCACCTTGATACGCCCATCATCATCGCGCATGCTGGCAATGAGATTGGCAATCAGGGCACCGGGATTGGGCGCCCAGTTTCCGTAGTGCCCGCTGTGCATGGGACGCGTGGGCCCGAACACCGTGAGCTCCAGTCCGATCACGCCGCGCTGCCCGAACGACAGTTGCTGCCGACCGCTTTGATGCACGGGCCCATCGCAAAACAGCCATCCATCGGCCGTCAGTTGCGATTTGTAGGTGGTGAGGATCTGCTCCAGATGTTCGGAACCCGCTTCCTCTTCCCCTTCAAAGAACACCTTGAGATTCACCGACGCCGACAGCTTCGAGGCCCGCATGGCATCAATGGCCGCGAGAATGGCCATGATCGAACCCTTGTCGTCACCGGCCCCGCGTCCATAAATGCGCGCCTCGCCATTCACACGACCATTACCGGTCGGAATCGGAATCACCTTGCCACCCGACTTCACCTCGGCCGTGCGCAAGACCGGCGACCAGGGTGGCGTGCTCCACTGCTTCACGTCCACGGGCTGTCCATCGTAGTGCGCGTACAGCACCAGGGTGCGCGTGGCGCCGGGCGTTGGCAGCTCAGCGTACACCGCCGGCGGACCGCCAGGAACCGTCAACAGCCGACGATTGGTGAAGCCACGCTTGTTCAGCAGGTCCAACAGGTGATTGGCGTTGCGCCAAATGCCCACCGAGTCACTCGCCAGGTTGGGCAGCGACAGCATCTCCGCGAACTCGGTAAGAATCGCGCCCTCGTGTTGTTCCCGATACACACGTGCGGCGGAGCGCGCGGCCGCACCGGTCGGTGCGGTCGCCTGCGCATCAGCAACCGCGGCGGCCGTGGTCAACAGGAGCGCGGACGCAATCAGCAGGCGACCCGGACGTCCAAGCGCGATTTGCATGGCCTATCGCTCCAGCTTGAAGCCGGGATCGATCGCCGGTCGCTTGGGCGCATTCGCCACGAACCACCCGGTCAGATACATCCACTGCGTCATGCGCGTGAGCTTCGGATAGTCAATGGCCGACGGCTTGTCGCGTGGCGTGTGATAGTCGGGATGCAGGTTCGTGGAATACTCGATGGACGGGACGTTGAGTCTCGCATACGGCACGTGATCGCTGCGGAAGTACCAGCCTTCCGGGTGCGTGGGCCGATCCCAGATGGAATCAAGCTTGAACTTGCCCGTCAGATCGTTGGCCTTGAGCGCCATCTCCACCAGCTCACTCGAATTCCGGTGAGGCGGTTGAATACCCAGCAAGCTGGCCGAGTCAGGATGATTGCGCCCGATCATGTCACCGTTGAGCACGGCGACGATGCTGGCCAATGGCACCACCGGATGCGCGGCATGATAGCGTGAACCCAGCAGTCCGCGTTCTTCCGCGCCGTGAAACACAATCAGGATGGACCGCTTGGGCGGCTGCTTCACGAAGGCGCGCGCGGCGGCCAGTACTGCCACACTGACCGATCCGTTGTCATCGGCGCCGGCCCACACGGAGTCGCCACCGATGAAATACCGCACGCCGTCGTGATCCTGATGCGAACTGTACAGCACGTACTCGTCGCGCAACTTGGGATCGGTGCCGCGGATGATGCCCACCACATTCGTGGACGGAGTCTCGAAGCGCTCCAGACGAACATGCAGCTCGGCGTTCACCGAGGCGCCACGGAGCGTGCTCGCCATCGCGCTATGCACCAGGAACGACGGCGTCTGCGCGTTCCGTGGCGCGGCCGCCACGGCCTGCGCGGTCGGGGGCGGCGCCTGGTTGGCGAAGCGCGACGCCCCGCCAATCACGTCCTGTGTTCCGCGTTTCCGCACGATGCCCAGCGGCACCAGCGCGATATCGGCCGTGGAGTCCGCCACGATGATGATAGCTGACGCACCGCGGCGTTGCAGCCGCGCGGTCGTGGCCGTGATCGCCGCTTGCGTGTACCGCAGCTCGTAGGAATTGGTGGTGGTGCGAATTGACGCCGCGGCCGGCGCCATCATCATGGCCACCGCGATCTTTCCACGCACGTCGATGGTGCTGTCGCTGCCATCCCCAACCCACACCGTGGGCCCGGTGGCGTCGGCCATCGCCGCGCCCAGCGGCACGATGTCCTTCCACATGGTAAGCGTCTGGCCGGCAATGGTGGCCGAGCTCGACACCGTCGAGACGCGGGTGACGAGCATGTTCCACCACTGGAAGTAGCTGCCGTCCTGCCCGGCGGGCTTCACGCCAATCGTGCGCAGCTGTTCGGCCACCCACACGGAGGCCCGCATTTCGTCCACCGTGCCGGCCTCGCGGCCGCGCATGCCGTCACCGGCCATCGCGTACAGATCCCGTTTGAGATCGGCTTCGCGGATAGCAGACATGCCAACCGGTATTCCGGCGCCGGTCGACTTCGCCTTCTGTGCGCTCAGTGAGATAGGAATAAGCGCGACCGCAAGCCACGGTGCGATGCGACAACGAAGCATGTTGTGCTGATTCATGAAAACCGACTCGACGTTCAGGGAGTACAACGGGAAGCGCGACGACCTACATGCCGATGGGCTTTGGTGTCGGCGCGATGATGTTCGGAATGCTGCGGGTCTTGAGCAGGGTGTTGAGCCGCTCAAGCTCTGTCCCCAGCAAAGTATCAATGCGACGAAGTTGCTCACGCAGTTGGTCGCCGAGCAGCGTACGCACTTCCTCCTGACTATCAGTAGGACGGAAGTCGCTCGACGACACGCCGCCGCCAAGATAGCCCAGCTTGCTGATCAGCTTCGATCCAAAGCGCACACCGTCCTGGCCCTGGCCGGTCTGTCGCAGATCCACCAGGTTCATCTCGGCGTCCACCAGCTGTGCGCCCAGATCGGTGGAGGCTTTCTTGAGCGCCGCATCGTCCACCGTGCGCGCCACGGCATCAAGCTGCAAGCGTACCGACTCGATGCGGCGCACCGCGTCGGCGGCGGCATTGAGCGAGGTCCGGAGCGCCAGCAGCGCCGTAGTCTGCGCCGCAATATCGCCTTCGGTGCCACCGGTGTTGGGATCCTTGCGCACTTCCAGTTTCTGCGACTGCTCTGCCCCGCCGGCGCGCAACGTGACCGTGTACGTGCCCGGCGGCGCCAGGATACTCAACTGACTCGTTCCCGGTGCCACGCGACCTTCCGGCGGCGTCACGATGTGCGCCGCGTACATGGGACTCGTGAGCAGTCGCACCTCGGCGCTGGGCTCATACCGCAGGTCCCAGTGCACGCGATTGAGCCCCGCCGTGTTGGTGCCGGTCATCGTTCGCACCACCGTGCCCTTGGCGTCGGCAATGGTCATGGTCACGCGTCCGGCCACTGGCGCCTTGAGGTAATACGTGAGCGACGCACCATAGCGCGGATTCTGCCCGACCGTCGGATCATCGTAGGTGGACGACGGCGCCGTGATGGGACGGAACCGATACGCCGCGCGCGGTGCGAAGAAGTTCACCGGACGTGCCAGCAGCCCGGCGTTCAACTCGCGCAGCGGCGTGATGTCGTCCATGATGAAGAAGCCACGACCGTACGTGGAGATGACCAGGTCGCTGAAGTGCTCCTGCACCACAATCCCGGACACTGGCGCATGCGGCAGGTTGTTCTGCAGTGGCTGCCACGTGTCGCCATCGTCGAACGACACATAGATGGCGCTTTCCGTGCCCAGGTACAGCAGTCCACTCTTGACCGGGTCCTCCTGAATCACCTTGGCGTAACTCACCATGTTGCGCGGCAAGCCCGTGGTGATGGCGCGCCACGTGGCCCCGTAGTCGGTGGTTTTGTATACGAAGGGATCACGGTTGTTTTCCTGATGGAAGTCCACGGTGAGATACGTGGTGCCCGCCACATGACGCGACGGCACAATGCTGCGCAGCGAACCCCACGCCGGCAGATTCGGGATGTTCTTCGTGAGGTTCGTCCAGGTCACGCCGTTGTTGCGAGTCAGTTGCAACTGTCCGTCGTTGGTGCCCGCCCAGATCTCACCCTTGGTCTTCGGCGACTCGGCCAACCCGTACACCACCCCCGAGTACTCCACGCCGATATTGTCCGGCGTCAGACCGCCGGAGCTTTGCTGGCGGCTCTTGTCGTTGAGCGTGAGGTCGGGGCTGATCACCTGCCAGCTCTGCCCGCCGTCCTGCGTGCGGTGCACGAACTGACTGCCGACGTAGATGGTGTTGTGATCATGCGGCGAGATCTGCAGTGGCGCGTCCCACACAAAGCGGTACTTGTGGTCGGCGGGCACACCGTTCAACTGCTGCGGCCACACCTCCACGTTGCGGAACTGCCGGCGGTCTTCCTCGAAACGCACGACAATTCCGCCCACCATGCCGGAGCCCGACGCGGTGGACCAGATCAGCTTGGAGTTGGTGGGATCGGGCGTGGCCCACCCGCTTTCTCCGCCGCCTACCGAATGCCACATCGCCCGTGGAATGATCCCGCCGCCACCACCACCTTCCAGGCGACTGTTGCTGGGACCACGGTACGACGGCTCGTCCTGCTTGTTGCCGAGCACGTTGTACGGAATCTCGTTGTCTACGGTGACGTGATAGATCTGCGCGTTGCCGAGTCGTTGGCGAAACCAGGTCTTGCCGCGATTGGTGGAGATGGACAACCCCTGATCATGGGCGACAATCATGCGCGCGCCGTTCGTCGGATCAATCCACATGTCGTGGTGATCGCCACCCGGTGCGTCACCGCGGGTGAGGGTCGTCAGCGTGCGTCCACCGTCAATGGACTTGGCGAACGACGCGGTCAGGAAATACAGTTCGTTCTCGTTGTCCGAATTGACCACGGTGCGCGAGTAGTAGTGCGCGCGTCCCATGGCATTGCGGTCGGCGCTGATCATGGCCCAGTTCTCGCCGCCGTCATCAGAACGCCACAGCTGGCCGCTTTCCGTGGCCTCGCCGTTCCACGGCACCCCGTCGCCGGTTTCGATCATGGCATAGATGCGATCAGGATTGGACGGCGCGATAGCCAGCGCCACCTTGCCCACCGGTTTGGTCGGCAAGCCGTGTCCCGTCAGCCGCTTCCACGTGACACCACCGTCGCGCGACATGAACAGGCCGCTGCCGGGTCCACCGCTGGTGCGTCCCCAGGTATGAATCTCGATCTGCCACATGCCGGCAAACAGCACGCGCGGATTGCGCGGGTCCATCGCCAGGTCCGAGCAACCCGTCTTCTCATCGACGAACAGCGTCTTCGTCCACGTCGCACCGCCATCGGTGGAGCGGAACACCCCGCGTTCGGGCTGCGGGCCATATGCGGTCCCGAGTGCGCACGCATACACGATCTCGGGATTGGTGGGATGGATGACCATGCGTGCCACGCGGCCGGTCTTCTCCAATCCCATCAACGACCAGTTCTTCCCCGCGTCGAGGGACTTGTACACGCCCTGACCAATGGAGATGTGACTGCGGATGTGGGCCTCACCCGTTCCCGCCCACACCACGTTCGCGTCACTTCTCGCCACGGCGAGTGAGCCGATGGACTGCACGGGCTGATCGTCGAAAATCGCATCCCAGTGCACGCCGCCGTCGGTGGTCTTGTAGACGCCACCCGATGCGGACCCCACGTAGAAGGTGGAGGGATCACCGGGGATCCCCACCGCCGACGTGAAGCGATTGCCCTCGGGGCCGATGTAACGCCACGGGAGCGTGCGGTAGATGTCGGGGGCGATGACCGGCGCGGCGGCCGGGCGCGCTGCAGGGGTTGCCTGCGCCCGGGCCGTCGCGGCGTGCTGATGTGCGACCATCGTGGCAGCGGCCAGCACGAGCACCTCGAATCGCAATCGAGGAACACGAGGGATGTGAATCATCGAATCACTCTCCGTTGCTTCATGTCATAGCGATCGCCAGCGTTGAGCACGAGGTATGGCTTCTCACCGGCCGGCTGCGGATGGGACGTATCGTGAATCGCCACCTGCGCCTTGCCCATCACTTCAAACTGGTCACCGGTGACCACAATGGCCGTAGCTTCACTCAGCCCGATGCCCAGCAGATTCGGAAATTTCCCCATCACTTCCTGCAGATCGTTCCAGCGATTGCGCGTGTTGATATGCTGATCGATGGCCGACCGGCGCAGGAAGCGAAACGCCTGCTGATGCTCGGGCTCCGGCGCCATCATCAGTTGTGCGCCGGCAATGGCGCCGCGCACCAGATAGTCGCCCTGAATGGTGGCACCCGCCGAACTGCCCCCGATCACCCCGCCGCGGGCCAACACATCATGGAAGGCCTTATAGGTGCGTGTATTCGCGTATGAGTCTACAATGTTCCACTGGCGGCCCCCACAAACCACACCGCCCTTGCATCACGAAGCATCGACGCGAACTCGTCGGTGTCGGCGACTTTGGGATCGGCGGTGTGCAGCATGTGCAGATTCGTGAGACCGTACTTCTTCCACGAAGCCAAGACCGGCGCTTCCTCGTATACGATCGGTGTGCCGTCAGGCTTGCGATTGCCGCCCGCGGTGGGGACGATGATGATCTTGGCGCTCGGGCCGCCGGCCAACGCGATGAACTTCTCGATGATGCCGGAGCTGTCCAGTTGTCCGCCGCCCACGATCAGCAGGGTGCCTTTCGCCGGTCCGTACTCGGGGGCCGGCTGGGCGATCGCTCGAGAAACGAGTCCGGCGGCCATGACGAGGGTGGCCAGGGCGCAATAGAACGTCTGGTGCGTCGTCCGGCGGGTGGGTGAAAGGATTTTTGTCATGAAGGAAATTCTGGCACCTTCTCGCCTTTGGCGACAGGCATCTACAGAATTGGGAGTCCGTTCTTTCCCGTCCCCGCGCTCCGAGTTGTCCGATGCCCTCGTTCCGTCTTCTGGTACGCGCCACGCTGTTCGCGGTCCTGACCCTGACGGGTACCCGACCCGCCGTGCTGGCGGCCCAGCCGCGCATCACCACCCCCAAGGAGGCACTCGGCGCAAACTTTGGCGACGACTATTTCCTTGCCAATTACACCCAGCTGTCCGGCTACTGGCGGACGCTGGAGAAGGAATCCGACCGCCTGAAGCTGGTGGAGATCGGCAAGACCGCCGAGGGTCGTCCGCACCTGATGGCCATTGTCACGTCGCCGGACAACCACAAGCGACTGGCCCGGCTCAAGGACATCTCCTCGCGCCTCGCGCACGCCGAAGGACTCACCGACGATCAGGCGCGCGCGCTGGCGAAGGAAGGGCGCACGGTGGTGTGGATTGACGGCGGCCTGCACGCCACGGAAACGCTGGGCGCACAGCAGCTGGGTGAGATGGTATACCAGATGGTCAGTCGCACCGACGAGGAAACCCTGCGCTTCCTCGACGACTGCGTGATCCTGTTTGTGCATGCCAATCCCGATGGCAACGAGTTGGTGGCCAACTGGTACATGCGCAACAGCGTGCCCACCGAGCGCACGCTCGCCAATCTGCCGCGCTTGTATCAGAAGTATATCGGGCATGACAACAACCGCGACTTCTTTGCCAGCACGCAGGTGGAAACCGAGAACATGAATCGCGTGATGTTCCGCGACTGGTATCCACAGCTACTGTACAACCATCATCAGAGCGGGCCGGCCGGCACGGTGGTGTACTCACCGCCGCTGCGCGACCCGTACAACTTCAACCTGCATCCGGCGTTGATCCTCGGGCTGCAGTCATTGGGCGCGGCGATGCACACGCGCCTCGTGGTGGAGAACAAGCCCGGCGCGACCATGCGCTCGGGCGGTCCGTACGACGGCTGGTGGAACGGTGGATTGCGCAACACCGCGACGTTCCACAACACCATCGCCATGCTGACCGAGATGATCGGCAGCCCCACGCCCATGCGCATTCCGTTCGTCGCGGCGCGACAGGTGCCCGGTGGCGACCTGGCCATGCCCATCGCCCCGCAGGAATGGCACTTGCGTCAGTCGGTGGACTATTCCGTGTCGCTCAATCGCGCCGTGCTGGACTACGCGTCGCGTCTGCGCGAGAACACCCTGTACAACTTCTATTCAATGGGCAAAACCTCCATCGAGCGCGGCAATCGCGATACCTGGACAGCCAACCCACGAAGGATTTCCGAGGTGACGGGGCAACCCATCTTCACCTCTGGTGGCGCCGTGACCGCGGGCGGCACGGGTGCGGGCGGGCGCGGTGGGGCGGCACCGCCCAATGACGCCGATATCTGGGCAAGGATTCGCGCCCCGGAGCTGCGCGATCCCCGTGGGTTCATCATTCCGTCCAATCAGCGCGACTTCCCCACTGCCGTGAAGTTCGTCAACGCGTTGCTGGAAACCGGCATCACGGTGCAACGGGCCACGCGTGAGTTCACGGTGGCCGGCAAGAGCTATCCGGCGGGGTCCTATGTGGTGCCGACGGCACAGGCATTTCGCCCGCACGTGATCGACATGTTCGAACCGCAGCGACATCCCGATGTATTCCCGTATCCAGGATCGCCGCCAACGCCGCCGTACGACAACGCCGGATGGACATTGGCGTTTCAGATGGGCGTGGAGTTCGATCGTATTCTCGAATCATTCAGTGGGCAGTTCGAGCCGGTCACTGAATGGAATGCCAAGCCGCCCGCGGGTTCGGTAATCGCCACCAGCGGCGCGTCAGGATTCCTGATTTCGAATCGCACCATCGATACATTCCGTGCGGCCAATCAGCTGATGGCGGGTGGTGACGATGTGTCTCGATTGACGTCGTCGCTCACCGGGAACGGCCATGAGTACCCGGCGGGTTCGTTGTATATCCGGGCGCGTCCAACCACCCGTGCCAGGATCGCATCAATTGCGACAGCATTGGGCGTGAACTTTGAAGGTGTCCGGACCAGCGTGCCCAAAGATGCGCGCAAGCTGAACGCAGCGCGCGTTGGCCTGTGGGACGTGTACGGCGGCTCCATGCCGTCCGGGTGGACCCGTTGGATACTGGAGCAGTTTGATTTCCCGTTTGCCCGCGTGTTTGCCCCCGCGCTCGACGCCGGGTCGCTCAACGCCAGCTACGACCTGCTCGTGTTCCCCACGGGAGCCATTCCCGGCGAGCGCGGCGGCCGTGGCGGCGGCGGTGGCGGATTGGCCGAAGCCATGCCGGCCAATCTGCCGGCGGAGTTCGCGGGACAGCCTGGGCGTATCACGCCCGACCGCACCATCCCGAAGCTGCGCGAGTTTGTGGAGAACGGCGGAACGATCGTCGCCATTGGCTCGTCAGCGGCCAATCTGGCGGCGGCGTTCAAATTGCCCATCGAGAACAAGCTTGCGGAAAACGGCACGCCGTTGCCGCGCACCAAATTCTATGTGCCGGGTTCATTGCTTACCGCGCGCGTGGACATCAGCAATCCGTATGCACAGGGCGTGACCGAGCGCGTGGACATGTTCTTTGACGACAGTCCGGCGTTCGCGCTTGGCCCCCAGGCCGCTGCCGCCGGGGTCACGCGCATTGCCTGGTTCGATAGCAAGGCCTCGCTGCACAGCGGCTGGGCCTGGGGCCAGGAGTATCTGGAGAACGGCGCGGCCGCGGTGGAAGCGAAAATCGGCAAGGGTCGCGTGCTGTTGTTCGGGCCGGAAATCCTGCAGCGCGCGCAACCGCACGGCACGTTCAGATTTCTGTTCAACACGATTCAGTTGAGCGGGAAGTAGCCCTCGACCAGCACGCTATTTCCGCAGCCACACCGTGTGACGACAGCCTGGCCCGCTGCCCATGGCCGCGATCGTCGGGTTGTTCATGAGACTCGTTTTCGCACTGCGCGCGCGGGGCGCGTCGTAGACTTCCAGCAATTCAATATCTTCCGCCGAGATAGACCACAGCGGGGCTTGCTGGGGACCGCCGTTGATGAGCGCGCATCCGTCGGCGTCACCGTCCCGAATCGGTCTCGCCAGAAACCGCTGCGCGGCTTCACGCGCGTCGGGAATGTTCAGCCGCGCCAGGCTCTCGCGCGTGTACAACTTGGATCCCACCGGACCCCGACGAATCAGTCGCTGTTCAAGATCAAACAAATGCATCGCCTCCATCGGATTCGTTTGCTCGGAGCGGGGCGCCATCCATGCCGCAATCCGGCGACCTTCCTTCTCCGGCACCGTCACACCAATCATCTGGCGACCGAACCCGTCCCGTTCGAGACGCACCATGTAGTTCCCAGGCTTGACGGGCAGAAAGAACTCGCCGGTGGAGTCTGTAACCGTTGAACCGGCGCCACTGCCCAGCACCCGCACTGTGACTCCGGCCATCGCGCGAAAGCTCGTATCGCCAATCACGCCGCTGAGCCCTCCGCGCGAGGCGTTGGTGATCATGGACGGGAGCGCAAACGACACGCGCACCATCTCGATGATCGCCGCACCACCATCTGCGCCCACGGTAACCTTGCCCGTGCCGCTGATGTAGCCAATCGCTCGCGCCCCAACCGTGTAGGCGCCCGCCTTCACACTGTCAAAGCGAAACGCACCATTGTCACGCACAGTAACCTGGCGCTTGAGTTCGACGATGTAGACGGTGGCGGTGGGGATGGGTACGCCAGCCGAGTCAACGACCAGACCGCTGAGGGTGTTCGGACCGGCGGGCCGGGGGGCGACCACTTGTGCACTCGCCGTGGTGCTCAAGCAGCACAGGCCCAGCAGCACGATCCTGCCAGGCGCGCCCGTCAATGACGGAGCCACGCCACCACGGAAACACCGCACGCGCTTTGATCCCTTGGTGAAGTGGGTGTCATGCTGGTGCTGGTGGAAAACTTCTGCGGGTTTCCATTCAGGCTGGTCACCGTGCGACGTGCCGGGCGCGCGGTATAGAGCTCCACGAATTCCACATCCCCTGCCGACAATTGCCAGACCGGCAACGTCTTCGGACCACCATCAATAAGCACGGGGCAATCGGGATCGACCAGCTTCATGGCCGCCATGTTCACCACCTGTCGAATCTCCGATATCCCCTGTTTGGCCATGTCCTCACGCGTGTAGTACTTGGACCACACGGGACTGGCGCGCATGAGACGCTGCGACATCTCGAACACGTTGGCGCCCTCAAGGGGATTGGGCCGGCCTTGGCGTGGGATCATCCAGGCGGCAATCTTGCGGCCTTCGTGCTCTGGAATGCTTACGCCGACGCGTTGGGTGCTGAATCCATCGCGCTTGAGCTCCACCATGTAGCGTCCGGGCTTGAGCGGCAGGAAAAAGGCGCCCGCCGAATCGGTGAAGGTATGCGCCTCGTTGCCAATCACGCGAACCACCACATCGGACATGGCGCCGTACGCCGAGTCGCCAACCACTCCGCTCAGTCCCGTGCGTTCAGCGGTCGTCACCATCGACGGCAGCGAGAACCCGATGCGAATCATCCGGATATTCACGGTGCCGCCATCGTCGCCAACCACCACACGATACGATCTCGCCACGTAGCCCAGACGGCGCGCCCCCACGTCGTACGTGCCAGGCTTCAACTTTTCGAACAAGAACGATCCGTCACCATTGGTGCGCACGCGCCGCTTGAGTGACGAGATGTACACATCGGCTTCGGCGATGAAGTTGCCCAGGGAGTCCGTAACCACGCCAGACAGCGAGTTGGGGCCTGGCGCGCGGAGCGCAATGGACTGCGCCTCGACGGTTGAACACACCGACGAGGCGCAGAACATCACCAGGCCAACCATCGAGGCAACGCCCCGGTCAATTCTCATGACTGGACGGTTGCCCCGATTCTGCGGCCTGTCAAGAACGTTACCGCTCTCGCGGTGTGGGCCGAGCCGCGATGCTGCGGGAAATCTCCTGCCAGCGTCCCACCAGGCGGATGAAATCGGCGCGATAGCCCTCCGCATCGTCATCGGCAGCGCCGCGTGCCAACGACAGCACATCGGCGGCGGTCGCGGAGCCCTTGTATTCGGAATCCCGCAGCAGCATGCCAAACGCCGCCACCGAGGACGCAAAGCGCAGGTCGTCCGATGCGCGATCGCGCACGGTCGCGGCGCGCACGGCCTTGGTGATCAAGCGACTGGTGGATTCGCCGGGACGCTTGTAGCGCAGGCTCACGTGCAACAGCTCGTCGGCGTCGGCGTCCGCGCCGCGCGTCGGTTCCGTCTCCGTGGCATATCGCAGCGGATCACTCTCGCGAACCTTCACGGTGCCCCTCACACCCACCGGCACCACCTCGTACAACGCCGTCACCGAATGTCCCGCCCCCATGTCACCGGCATCCTTCTTGTCGTCACGGAAATCCTCATCGCGCAACATCCGGTCTTCATAGCCGATCAAACGATAGGCAGCCACACGGGCCGGATTGAATTCGATCTGCAGCTTCACGTCATTGGCCACGGTGAACAGCGTGCCGCCCATTTCCTTCACCAACACCTTGTTGGCCTCACCAATCTCGTCGATGTAGGCGTAGTTGCCGTTCCCGATCTTCGCGATCTTTTCCATCTTCGCGTCCTGGTAGTTCCCGGTGCCAAACCCCAGCACGGTCAGGTACGTGCCCTCGGCGCGCCGGCTTTCAATCAGACGTTCCATGGCGGCGTCGCTGCTGGGACCCACGTTGAAGTCGCCATCGGTGGCCAGAATCACGCGGTTGTTCCCGCCGCGCTCGAAGTGCTCGCGCGCTGTGCGATAGGCCAGCTCCAGTCCTGCGCCACCAGCCGTCGAGCCGCCCGCTTCGAGGCGATCGATGGCTTCCATGATGCGCGACTTCTCGTCGCCGGACGTGCTGGGAAGCACCAGGCCGGCGGAGCCGGCGTACACCACCAGCGCCACGCGATCCTGCGGTCGCAACTGCTCCACCAACAATCGCAGCGACTGCTTGACCAGCGGCAGCTTGTCCGGGCTCTGCATGGAGCCTGACACATCAATAAGGAACACCAGATTGCTGGGCGGGAGTTTATCCGTTTCGATACGACGGGCCTGCAATGCCACCCGCACCAGCTGGTGCTTTGGCTGCCACGGCGCCGGCATCGCTTCCGTGGTGATCGCCACCGGGGCATCACCCGTGGGCTGTGCCAGTCGATACGGGAAGTAGTTCACCAGCTCTTCGATGCGCACCGCGTCCGCCGGCGGCACCTGGCCCTGCGTGATGTAGCGGCGCACGTTGCCGTATGAGGCGCGATCCACGTCCACCGAAAACGTCGAGCGCGGATTGCCCCGCACACCGCGGAAGGGGTTGTCGGTGATGCGATCGTACTGTTCGCGGTTCCAGTCCACGGAACGCGACGAGTCCATCACGCTTCGCGGACGACGATCTTCGAACCGCCGATCCGATTCCTGCGCATTCATCGCGCGTTGACGCATCCCCACACCACCCACGGCCGCCGGACTTGGCATGCTTTTGGCGACGCCGCCGGCGACGCCGCGGCCGACGGACATCGCGTCGGTCATCTCTGCTGAGGCCAACGCCTGATTGGTTGCCTGTAGCGCCGCGTCAACGCGGATCGTGTCGGAGGACGCGGTCACCGTTGTCCTCCACGGCGCGTAACCCAACGTGCGCACGAGGATGGTCAACGTCGCGCCGCGAGGGACCTTGGACAGCGATACTGCATATCGACCATCCGCAGTACTCTGCGCGGACGCCCCCAAAGTACCGGCGGCCGTGACAGCAACGGACACCCCGTTGAGCCCGCGTTGGGTGGCGGCATCGCGTATCGTGCCGAGCACCACAATAGGCTGGCGTTTGGTGACGACGTCGCGAGGTCCTGCGTGCGATGTCATCGGTCGCCAGGCCGCGAGCATGGTCACACCGGCGACGATCAGACAGGTGATCCGGGCGATGCGAACCCGACGCATGTGGTGATACGGCGACCGGGGCGCGGCGTGTTGTCGACTATTCGACATGGGAGTCTCCGAGAGAGGAAGCAGCAGACAGTGGACGTGCTTACTCTCTGGAGACGCCGCTCACTTCACGGCTTGCACATCATCGCATCCGCGGGGGCAAGCCGAATGCGATGTTCACTCATCGCACCCTCGCGTACCTGGGTCGCGGTGCCTTCCCAGAACTGTCCGCGCAGGGAGAGACGCAACGTCAATCGCGCATCATTCGTTATGGCCGTCGCGGTCACCGACCCGCGCGCATCCCGTTCCCAAAGTGACAACGTGCGCTCCGTGGGCGAAGGCCATCCGACCAATGCCGCCGATACGGGCGATGACGAGAGGAAATCGTCCGACTGGATGGCTCGGGGAAACGAACCGACCGGTCGCGTCGAGCGTGAGGGGCCGTTCGCCAGCACCTCCCAGCAGATCGCTCCCGGTCGTGCCACCTCCTGCCTGACCGGAGCAGCCTCAGACGCCACGACCACAGCGCCAGGGGCTTGATTCGCTTCCCGGAGTGTCACGCGAGTACGCGTCGTGTCCATGCTTCGTGTGCTCAAGGCCAGACTCGACGTCGTGTAGCCCAACCGACGTACCTGCAGCGTCGCGGTGTCTGCGGGCGCGCGCAGATCGAACTCGCCTCGGGCATTGGTCGTAGTACCAATGGTCGTGCCTGAAATGATGACGGCGGCCCCGGCCAGCGGTGTATTCCGCGGATCCACAACGACACCTGAAACCATCCCGCCACCCAACTGATCACGCACCGCGCTCTTGGCCACGCCCCCCGCGACACCTCGCCCGCCTACGCCACCGACCGCCACTGGCGGTTGCACCGATGGCACTGCATTCGACGCCGTCGACAGTGGTGGAGATGCCGGCGCATACGCGCGTGCTGGCATCGCGGCGACCTCTGTCGCCACGTTGACGCGTCGCTCGCGCAACGCCGGATCCGTTTCCGCGGTGACCGGCTTGTCCCGCGCCCGATCGCGCAACGCCACCGGTGGCAATGAGGGCGACGCACGGTTCGCCGTCGCCGCATCCATCGCCGCTGGCGCGGCCGCTTCCACCCTGCGTTCCGTCACCACGGGCGCCGATACACCCGCCGCCTGAGGAGCGGACGAACGCATGCGCGTTGAATCAGCGACTACGGGCATCGCCACCTCGTTGCCCAGCCCTGACCATACATAGGCGCCTCCACCAACAGTGATCAGCAGCGCTGCCGCCGCGCGGAAAGCCGTTTGTCCATACCACGCGCGACGCGATCGCGCTGACACAACGTCCACCCGCGTGTGATCCGCCGCGGCCGCGACGATGCGCGACGCCGTCCGCGCCACATCCTCGCGCGACACGACATCCGCGGGCACCGCATCAAGACCACGCACCACGCGCGACGCCCCGGCGATAAACCCGCGTGCCTCGGCGACCTGACCCTGACACACGGAACAGGTGCTGACATGCGCCTCCACGGTCGCGGAGGCAGGCACATTGAACGCGCCGTCGATCCACGCATGAATGGTGCCCTCATCCACGTGCCCGTCCCCCGTGAACGTCGGCACCAGTTCGGCGGCGGCCGCGTCATCGCGCGGGGTGATCATCTCATCATCATGAGCCGACACGGGCCCCTCCGGTTTCGTGGCCATGCTGTTCCTGCTGCAGCGCCTCGTACACCTCCACCAGCCGCCGACGTGCGCGCGACAGCGTCGTGCCCACCGAACCCACGGACAATCCCAGCGCCGCCGCGATCTCGTGATAGTCCAACCCTTCCTCCTTCATCAACAGCGCCACGCGGTCCTTTTCAGCCAACGCATCCACCGCGCGCCGAGCCAGTGCCGCTTCCTGCATGCGCTCCAGCGACGTCGGCTCCGGTTCGTCTACACGATCGGCCTGTTCGGCCCGCAGCAACTCGAGATGTCGTCGCTGACGTGAGTCCCGTCGCGCTTCATCGCGCACCAGATTCGTGGCCACCGCAAACAGCCACGACCGTTCGCTGGTGACCGGGCCATGTCGCATGGCGCGCACAAACGTCTCCGACGCCAACTCCTCGGCCAGGTCACGGTCACCAAGCCGACGAGTCAGATAGCGTACCAGAGGCGCGTGATAGGTGCGGAACAGCCGATCGAGATCGTCCATCGCCGGGAATGACGTGATACGGCGCCGCCCGGAGGGGCGTGCGGTCGGTGATACGGAACCTGGTGCTCTGAGGGGAGACGCGCGAGCCTGGCGGACTTGCACATGAGACCCTTGCTGGCGGGCGGCGGGTGCCCCAACGTCCGGCGAGCCTGCGTCACCGTCCCCTTGTCCGCCCTCGCCATGACGTCCCTTACGAATCGTCGCCCCGCCGTGCCACCCCTGGGTGTGGCCCTGCTCCTGCTAGTCGCCACCGGCAGCGCCGCGCTCGCCCAGGCCGCGGGCGGTGCCTCCACCACGCTCGCCCCCGCCGATCTGGCCGGACTGCGACTGCGCAGCATTGGCCCCGCCTCCATGAGCGGCCGGGTGATCGACATGGATGTGGTCGAATCCAACCCCTACACGTGGTATGTCGGTGGGGCCACCGGCGGAGTCTGGCGCACCCGAGACAACGGTGTCACGTGGGAATCGCTGTTTGATGCGATGCCGGTGCACTCGGTCGGCGACATCGCCGTGTTCCAGCCGAATCCGAATATCGTGTGGGTTGGCACCGGTGATCGCGCCAATCGGCAAAGTGTCAGCTGGGGCGACGGCGTGTACAAATCCACCGACGCCGGCAAGACGTGGACCAACATGGGTCTGCGCACCAGCAAGCACATCGGGCGAATCGTGTTGCATCCCTCCAATCCCGATGTCGCGTACGTCGCAGCACAGGGGTCGGTGTGGGGACCCGGCGGCGACCGCGGCCTGTATCGCACACTCGATGGCGGACGCACCTGGAGCCGCACGCTGCCCGTGGACGACGAAACCGGCGCCACCGACGTGGCGATTGATGGCGCCGATCCGCGCATTCTGTATGCGGCCACGTATCAGCGGCGCCGGAGCGCCTTTGGCTTTGACGGTGGCGGTCCCGGCAGCGCCCTCTGGAAAAGCACCGATGCCGGCGGAACCTGGACCAAGCTCACCGGCAACGGATTGCCCAGCGGCGAGTATGGTCGCATCGGCATCGCCATCTATCGCAAGAACACCAGCACGGTGGTGGTGAGCATCGAACAAGGCGCGCGCTACAATGCGTCCACGGCGTACATCCAGCGCAAGGCGGGGCTCTATCGCAGCGACGACAAGGGCGCCACGTGGACCTTCCTGTCCGACTGGAACCCGCGGCCGATGTACGCCAGTCAACCCGTCATCGATCCCAACGACGACACTCGCATCTACATGCTGAATGCGTACTCGTTCAGCGACGACGGCGGCAAGACGTTCACCGCGCCGCGCACCAGCACGCATGGCGACGATCGATTTGTGTGGGTGGACCCGAAGGACGGTCGTCACGTCGTGAAGCTTGACGATGGCGGCATCGGCATCAGTTACGATCGTGGCAACAAGTTCCTGTATGTGTCGTCGTTGCCGCTGTCGCAGTTCTATCGCGTAGCGCTGGACAACGCGATGCCATTCAACGTGTACGGCGGGTTGCAGGACAACGGCTGCTGGACCGGGCCGAGTGCCAGCTGGAATACCAACGGCATCCTGAACGAGCATTGGTCGCGCTTGTGCGGCGGCGACGGTTTCTGGGCGGTACCCGATCTCAAGCGTCCGGGCGTGGTGTACTCCGGATCGCAGTTCCTTGGTCTGCAGCGCAACAACACGATGACCTGGGAGGCGCAGGACATCCGCCCCGGCGATCCACAGGGGCATATCTCGGGACGCCGCAACTGGGACACCTGGGGTAAGCCTGGTGCCTCGCAGGTGCTGGGCAATGCCATGCATCCGGCCAACTGGGATTCGCCCATTGTCGTGTCACCGCACGATACCGGCACCCTGTATGTGGGTATGCAGCACCTGTTCCGGTCGCGTGATCGCGGCATGACGTGGACGGACTTGGGCGACATGACCACTGGTGTCGACCGGTCAACGCTGCCGTTGATGGGGCGCCAACCCGGCGAGAATACGTTGTCCATCGACGACGGCGTACCCTACTTCCCGGGCATCGTGTCCCTTGCCGAATCGCCGCGACGCAAAGGCCTGCTGTTCGCGGGATCGGATGACGGGCGATTCAGCGTGTCGCGCGACGGCGGCGCCACATGGTTGAGCGTCCAATCACGATTCCCCGGGCTCCCTGCCGGTTCGTGGTTTGCCGGCGTGGAACCGTCGCATCACGCCGACGGCACGGCGTATGTGACCGTTGACAACCACCGCAGCAACGACTTCCGCAACTACGTGTTCATGACGAAAGATTTCGGGCAGTCGTGGACGTCGATCGTTGGCGACCTTCCCGACGAGCGCGTGGCGCGCACCATTCGCGAAGATCTGCGAAATCCCAACCTGCTGTACCTCGCCACGGAATTCGGCGTGTTCATTTCGCCCAATCGGGGTACGCAGTGGATTCCGCTGCGCAACAACATGCCCACGATGCCGTTCAACGACATCGCCATTCACCCGCGTGACAATGCGCTTGTGCTGGCATCGCACGCGCGCGGCATCTGGATTCTCGACCAGGCCAACGCGCTGCAGGAGCTCACACCACTGGTGATGGCCAAGCCGTCGCACCTGTTCACCATGCAGCCGGCGTATCAAATTCGCACCACCAATCTGCGACCGCACACCGGTGACATGATTTTTCGCGGGGAGAACCCCGCGACTGGCGCACTGGTGGACTTTTGGATGGCACAGCCTGAAGGCAACGCCACGCTCACCGTGCTCGACTCGACGGGCGCGGTGGTGCAGGCGCTCAAGCCAACCGTGGCGCGCGGCATCAATCGCGTGGTATGGAATCTGCGCTACGCCGACCTCCCGCTGCGCGGCGGCGGCGGCGAAGACGACGACGCGGGTCCGCGCAACAGCACACCGGGACCCTTAGTCATGCCGGGCACGTACACCCTCCGATTGGTTGCCGGCGGCGAAACCACCACGCAGCGCGTGGTCGTCCGCGACGATCCACGCGTGACCATTTCGCGCGCCGATCGCCGCGCCTGGACAGACTTCCAGCGGCAAATCGCCGCGCTCGTGACGGCGTTCGCGCCAACCGCTGATCGCGCCCGTCGCGCCACCGGTCGCGATGCGCAGACCATTGATCTCAAGCGACAGGCGCAGGAACTGATGTCCCGCATCTCGACGTTGTACGGCGCGAGCGGGCGATGGACCGGTCGCCCGACCGCCGATCAACGTACGCAGCTCGCCTACTATCGGCAGATGGCCAAGACACTCGATGCTGCCCCGTTCTGAGCCCGGCAAGCTCGACGTCTCCCGTCTCCCATCTCCCGTCTCCCGTCTGCATCCCCCCTTGCCCCTCCACTGCTGGTCGTCCGCTGCCTACGCCATCCCCCTCCCCGACGGCCATCGGTTTCCGATGGCCAAGTACGCACTCCTTCGCGAAGGGGTGCTGACCGCTGGCCTGCTTCCCCCGGAGCGATTGCATAGTCCATCCCGAGTTGTGCATGATGATCTGCTGCGGGTCCACACGGCAGCGTACATCGATCACGTCACCAACGGGACGCTGTCGCCGCTGGAACAACGCCGCATCGGATTGCCCTGGTCACCGGCGTTTGTCGAGCGCGCCTGGCGCGTGGTGCGCGGAACCGTCGAGGCGGCCGAAGCGGCGCTTGAGCATGGGGTGGCCATGAATCTTGCCGGCGGAACCCATCATGCGTTCCCGGATCGCGGCGAGGGCTTCTGCACGTTCAACGACGTGGCGGTTGCCGTTCGTCGATTGCAGCACCATGGGCGAATTCGTCGGGCGGTGATCATCGACCTCGATGTGCATCAGGGGAACGGCACCCACGCCTGCTTCGCTGGAGACCCTTCGGTGTACACGTTCAGCATGCACGGGGCGAAGAACTTCCCGTTTCACAAGGTGGCCGGCACCCTGGATGTCGACCTCGATGACGGGACGGGTGACGAGGTTTATCTCGAGACGCTGGCCACCCACCTCCCGCGCGTGCTCCACTCGGCACGGGCCGATCTGGTCGTGTACCTTGCAGGGGCCGACCCGCACGAAAACGATCGACTGGGTCGCCTCAACCTGACGTTCGACGGATTGCGTCGTCGAGACGCCATGGTGTTGCAGGCCTGCCGGGACATCGGACTTCCCGTCTGCATCACGATCGCCGGCGGGTATGGCCGTGACGTACGCGAGACGGTCGCTGTTCATCTTGGTACGGTAGCGGTCGCCACCACGTTTACTCTCGCCATTTGAGGCCCAGTGGGATGAAGCCGTTCTTCAGTCGAACTGTTGTGACCGTTGTCGCCCTGGCCGTCCTCGTGGGAGGCTGCTTCGGCAAGGGTCCTCTCGATACCGTCGGTATCGCGACACAACGGGAGTTCTGGCAATCGCAGAACGCCAAGAATTACACGTACGTCAGCAGTCATTCCTGCGAGTGTACGCCAAACTTTGCCGCGGCACTGCGCGCGACCGTCCGCAACAATGTCATGACCGCGCTGGTCGTGGAATCGTCCGGCCAGGCGGTTCCACTCAATTATCGCCCAACCATCGAGGGATTGTTCGACTTCATCGACACCGAGCAGCGCACGCGCTCGTCGTTGCTCGAAGTGACCTACCATCCCACGCTGGGCTATCCGACACGAATCAAGTACGGCACGCCGGCCACCGATGGCGGCGGCATCATTACCGTGACGTCGTTGTCCATCACGCCCTGAATGCCAAACGGGGCCCACGCGATTGCGTGAGCCCCGCCGCCATGCGTAACCGCTTCCGGCTACTTCTTGGAGCCGAGCGGAATGGTGACACCGACCTGAATGGGTACGAAGGCCGTGGTCTCGTCATCAATATTGGCCATCAGATACCGCACCACCGCGTAGAGATTCATGTTGCCGCGCGGTATCGAGAACGCGGCTCCGCCGCCGTAGGCAAGACCGGACTGCGAATCATCGTAGCTCGGGAACTTGTCCGATGAATACTTGTGCTGCAACATGCCGATGTTGCCGATCAGGGAGACGCCCGGCTTGGTCGCGTCACCAAGTCTATAGGAGACTGTCCCAAGCAATCCGAGCAACGTGGTCTTGTCGCCGTCGACATCGGAGTGTGAGTTGCCGCCATAAAGTCCCTGACCACAACCGTAACCCCGCCCCGGAACCCCCGGGCGCCCCCCCGCTAACCCAGCAGAACGCGACCAGCAACCGTCAACGCCGCCTGTCCCTGCGCGATTTGTGCCGAGCTGCCCAGTGCGACTACTGCCGCGAGTGCGGCCAGTCCACGTCGAAGGAACATGAAGCCTCCAAAAATTGTGAAGACCGGGATCACCTGCACGAATGAGCAGGTCGATTCGCCGGAGGTACTCAAGTGTTTCTGCATCTACGAATATTCGTCAAGCGGGCTGATCAATAAACAAACTTGGCGTGGCGTGACTTGCCCTGTGTGACTCCCAACAGCCAAGCTGTGTCAGTGCCTCAACGCATCGTCATTGGCGCAAACGCGCACGCAGAACTGACCGCGCTCCTCCGCGCGGCCAGACCCGACCTGGACATCCGCGGCAACCGCTATACCGAACTCACGGCGGACGATCTGGCCTGGGGCGACAGTTACGTCGGCTTTCGGCGTCCCCCATTGCCGTCGATGGGAAACATCACATGGGTGCACTGCACCGGTGCCGGGGTGGACTCCTGGCTGTACCCCGACGAGCTCCCGCGCGAGATCCTGCTCACGCGTACCTCCGAGTCGTTCGGACCGCGGATTGCCGAATGGGCGTTGGCTCGCGCCCTGGCATTTTCCCAGCAGATCGTCAGTCTGCACACCGCTCAGCAGCTGCATCAGTGGTCACCGCGCGAAACCGCCATGCTGCACGGATCACGCGTGCTGGTGGTCGGGACCGGAGACATCGGGACGCAGGTCGCACGGTTGTTCGGGGCGCTGGGTTGTCATGTCACGGGTGTCTCCCGCAGCGGGCGCGGTCATGACGCCGTGTTCGCCCAACTCGCCGCCACCGGCGCCCTGTCGGCCCTGGTGACAGAGGCCGAGTGGATCGTGCTTACGGTGCCACTGACCGCGGCGTCGCGCGGACTGTTCTCGCGCGCACTACTCGCCAGATGCAACGGCGCCGTGTTGATCAACGCCGGTCGGGGTGCGGTCGTGGAAGAGTCCGCACTACCGGATGCACTGGCCCACGGCTGGTTGCGCGGCGCCGCGCTGGACGTGTTCGATGTGGAGCCGCTGCCCGCAACGTCGCCGCTGTGGGACGATGCCCGCGTCATGATCTCGCCGCACATCTCCGGCCTCACCACCAACGAGGGTGCCGTGGTGGGATTTCTCGAATGCCTGGCCGCGATCGAGCGCGGTGAGACGCCGGCGTGGGTGGTCGATCGGGAGCGGGGATACTAGGTACGCAGTACTAAGTACCAAGTACCAAGTACTAAGTACTAAGTACTTGGTACCAAGTACTACGTACCAATCGCATCGCCCACCGCGTTGCACGCCAGCACGGTCACGAAAATCATGGCGCCTGGAAAGACCGCCAGCCACGGTTCACTGGTCATCGTGGTCTGGGCCTGATACAGCATGTTGCCCCAACTGGCTGTGGGTGGTTGCACGCCCACACCGAAAAAACTGAGCGCGCTTTCCAGGAGAATTCCGCGACCCACCGCCAGCGTGGTCGCCACCGCCAGCACCGGAACCACGCCCGGCAACACGTGTCGTACCACAACACGCCATGGGGCCACGCCCATCGCGCGCGCCGCCGTCACGTAGTCACGGGAGGCCAGCGACTGTACGGACGCCCGCACCACCCGAGCGGTCTCCATCCAGCCCACCACCCCCACCAGGACCACCAACACCAGAACGCTCGGCCGCGCAAAGGCGGCAGTGATCATCAACAGCGGCAGTCGGGGAATGCACAGCATCGCATCGGTGGCGCGCATGAGTACTTCATCCACCCATCGACCGGCGTAACCGGCCGTTGCGCCGATCGCCGCACCGATGGCGACACTGACCGCCGCGGAAATCAAGCCAATGGCCAACGAGACCCGCGCGCCGAACAGCACACGCGTGAGCAGATCACGCCCCAGCTCGTCCGTCCCGAACCAGTGTACGCCCGACGGCGCGGCGCGGCGATGCGCCAGGTCGAGCGCATCAACGGCGAATGGCGCCAGTCGCGGTGCCAACAGCGCGGCGAGCACCAGCAACGCGATGGCGAGGGCCGCTACGAGCGCGGCGTGGTCGCGCCGGCGGTGCGCGAATCGATTCGGGATACGCATCTCAGCTCCCCTGCCGCGCCCGCGGATCGAGCCACACGACCAACACATCCGCCAGCAGGTTCAGCAGCAACACCGCCACCGAGCCAATCATGAGGAACGCCATCAGCACCGCGTAGTCGCGCTTCGCCAGCGACTCCGTGAACAGGCTTCCGATGCCCGGCCACGCAAAGATGCTCTCGGTGACCACCGCACCGGACGCCAGCATGGCAGCGTCCAGCAATACCACGGTGACGAACGTCGGGAGCGCCAGCGGCAACGCATGTCGCCACAGTAGGCGCGACTCGGAGAGACCGCGCGCGCGCGCGACTTCAATGAACGGCATGCCCAGCGATTCGCGCACGGCGCGTCGCAGGTACCGTGACCACGCGGCCGCCAACACCACCGCCAGCACGGTCGCCGGCAACACCAGATGCGACAGGCGATCAATCAGGTCGCCACCATCGAAGGATCGGCGCCCGGACGACGGCAGCCACCCCAGTGCACTGGCAAACACCAGCTGGAGCAACAGTCCGAACCAGAACACCGGGAGCGAAATGCCCGCCACCGCCACACCATTGGTGATGAGGTCCACGCGGCGACGCGCGGCCGCCAGGACGCCCGCCGGCACGGCGGCCAACAACGCCATCAGCGCGGCAACCCCAATCAACTCCAGCGTAGCCGGAATCCGCTCCACCACGCGATCGAGCACCGGTCGTCCATCCGCGTAGCTGTATCCCCAATCGCCGCGCACAAACGCCAGCAGCCAGGTGACGTACTGCACGGACACGGGTCGATCAAGCCCCATCGCGCGGCGAAGGCGTTCAATGTCTTCCGGTCGGACATTGGGATTCTCCAGATACATGGAGAGTGGTCCGCCGGGCGCGAGGTGCAAGAGCCCGAAGAGCAGGAGCGAGATCAGCAGCAGCAACGGCACGGACTGCGCGACGCGACGACCGACCACTCGCATCACGGCGGCGCCATCTCCCAGCGGTACACATTCCAGAACGGGCCCGCGTTGGTCGGGTTACCCGTGAATCCCTGCAGACGCGCCGGGACCGCATCGATCTTTGCCGTATTGTACAGCGGGATTTCCGGCGCGAGTTCCGCCAGTCGGCGCTGCGCCTCCTTCAACAGCCCGCTGCGCTCCACTTCGTTCACCGTGCGATCGGAACGATACAGCAGCTTGGTCAGCGCATCATCCTTCATGTAGTTGATATTGCGGCCGGCCGGCGGCGTACGGTCGGACGCGAAGAACAGCGTGATCTCGGGATCGGCGCCCTGCTGCCACCAATGCAGCATCGCATCAAAGTCGCCATTGAACCACAGGCTGCTGATGGCCGTACCGTCGACCAGCTGCACCTTGACCTCAACGCCAATCTCGCGGAACTGCTGCTGCAGCGCCTGCGCGACATTTTCACGGATGGCAAAACCCGCCTGCGTGATAAGCGTGAACGACAGCCGCGTTCCCCCCTTGGCGCGAATACCGTCGGCACCAGGCTGCCACCCGCCGCCATCAAGCAACCGACGGGCCGCCGCAGGATCATAGTTGTAGGCGCGCACCGCGGGCTCGTACGCCGACGACAGCGGCTGAATGGGTCCATTCACCACCTGCACGAGCGTGTCCAGCAGGGTGTTCACAATCAGCGTACGGTCCACGGCATGGGCCAGCGCCTGTCGCACGGCCACCTCGCGAAACGGCGCGAAGCGCTGCTCGTTGAGCGACACGTGTTCGTACCCGTTTCCCATCACCTGATTCAATCGGAGCGCCGGCAGGGGGCGGAGCTCACGCACCTTGTCCCACGGCACGAGCGCCACCAGGTGCACCTCACCCGACTTGAGTTGATTGATGCGCGTGGTGGTATTGGTCAGGAACTTGAACAAGAGACGCTGGATTTTCGGGTACTCCGCGCCCTGCCAATAGTTGGCCACGCGCTCCAACAGGATGTACTCCCCGGTCTTCCACTCCGCCACGCGATACGGTCCCGTGCCCAGCGGCGCGCGATTGTAGTCGGTGGCCGCATTGAGATCGCGTCCCGCCAGCACATGCCTGGGCAAGGTCCCGCGCACAAACTGCAGGCGATACGGCGCGTACACTTCCCGGTAATGGACCACGGCGGTCAACGAGTCCGGGGTATCCACCGCCGTGATGCGATCGAATCCGTCGACGCTCTCCGGCTTCCAGTCGCCCTTGTTGATGGCATCGACCGTGAACTTCACGTCGGCCGACGTGTGCGCCACGCCATCATGCCACTTCACGCCTGGTCGCAGCGTCCACGTCACATCCATGCCGCCATCGGGCCGCAGCACCACGCCGCCGTTCTCCAGTGTCGGCACCTTGGCCGCCAGCAACGGCACAATGTTCATACGTTCGTCGTTCACCACCAGCCCTTCCACCACACACGACTCGATGTCCTCGAGAATGTGCGTCGCATACCGATTCATGGTGTCGGGCTCGCGATCGTAGCCCACAATGAGCAAGTCGTTCGACGGTCCGCGGCGATTGGTGTCGCCACGACCGCACGCGCCGACCGCGCCGAGCAGCCCGACCATTGCCAGCAGTGACGCCGACCGCCGGATAGGCCCAACCAAGCCGATCATGATCCCGGCTCCATCATTTGCGACACCAGCAGCACGGGAATTGCACCGCGTCCCAGAAGTTCATCGTGAAATGCCCGGAGCGAGAAGTCCGTACCCTGCACCAGACGGTGTCGTGCGCGCAGTTCGAGTATGCCGTCCGTGCCCAGCCAGTACATCAGCGCCGTTGCCGGAAACATGCTGTTCTTCGTCGTCTCGGCGGTCGCCACCTCGCGCGACATCCCCACGGTGGACTCGTAGTATCGCACGCATTCGTCGAACGACCAATCACCCAGATGCAAACGGAGATCGACGATGGCCCGCGCCAGCAACCGGACCCCGGTGTGACGCTCCGACACCACCTCCAACGGTGAGAGGAGCCCCAACTCTTCGGCGAGGCCCGTGGCATAGCAGGCCCACCCTTCAGCCATGGAGCCGCCCAGGAACATGCCAATACGACTTGCCGCATCGACGGCGGCCACGGTACCCACCCGCGAGGTCGACCGATGGATCGCGTGCCAGTTCTGGACGTGATGGCCCATGCCACCGTGGTGCACCACGTGATTGAGTGTGATCACGCTGTGGTTCCAGGCCGACAAGCGGGCCGTTTGCAGTTCGGGTGGCATTGAGGCGTCGACAGGCGTAACCACATAGTCGTACTCGGTATACCCATCGAACGGCGCCGGCGAGCGATAGAACAGCCAATACAACTGCGGCGCAACCGCCCGGGCCCACGCGGGAATCGGCACATACCGAATGGGCCAGTCGGGCCACGTGACGGCGTCGCGAACTAATACGCCCTCGCGAATCTCAATCCACCGACGGGCAAATGCGCCATAGTACTCGGCAACGCCTGGCCGATCAGCCACCATCGCGGCCTGCGCCGCTGCCCACGAACCGCTGAACGATTCGAGCGCCACGTCAAGTTGCGCCGACGCCTCAACCATCGCCTCGGTGGCCCGCGCCAGCAGTGTGCGCGGTTCTTTCCTGCAAAAATGACCACGCCGCAACAAAGTGCCCAGGAGCGCTTCCCCGCACGCGTAGGCAGTGGCGTCTGCGTCGCCAAGCGCTTCGAGCCACGCCGCCGCCTCTGAAAACGCGTCGCGGGCCTTGGCGACCTCAGCGTCCCCTGCGGTCAATCCAACAGCGCCCGTCGCGACAATCCACTCGGCCAGACCTGCCCCCAACAAGTCCTGCGCCGCCGCACATTCCCGCTGCGCCTTCTGCCGCCACAACACCGGAACCGGTTCTACCACCGCACGGCGCATCTCCGCCAGAAACCCGGGGATTCCCGCCACGCGCGCTCGCAGCGCCAACACCCGCTCGGCCACCGGAGCGAAGTCACGGATCATCAACGAGACGCACCCGAAGATCGCCTCACCCGTCCAAAGTGCCGGATTCCGATCGTGAAGGAATCCGCTTTCAATCTCGGCGATGCGCACCTCGAGATTGGCTCGCGCCAGTTCGGCATCCAAAGCGTCCGCGTCGTGGTGCAACGACGCAAAACCGCCGACCGGAAACGGAAACTCCGCCGCCAGCCGTGCATGCAGCGCCCGCATCTCGCTTACGTCCGCCTGCCGCGCCGCCGTCGACCAGTCGGGGAGCCGGCGATCATGGGCGTGGACGCCCGTGAATGTGGCCGTGACCGGATGTCTTGCGTAGTACTGTGCAAAGAACGCGTCCAGCACCCCGGACCCAGTGGCGGCGCTCAGGAGTCGGTTCCCACAGCCAACGGGATCGACACCCAGCGCCGTTCCCGGAACGACTGTTCCACCGCGTTGATCAATTCCTGCACGTGCGCACCGTCCTCGAAATTGCCCTCATTCTCCACGCCATCACTCAGGATCTCGGAGATGAACGAGTGCACCAGATTCGCGTAGAACAACGAACGCCACGATTCCGCTTTGGAACCGCCGGGTGGATAGAATCGTGCCGGCACCTCAAGCTCACGGAACTCCACCTGATCGCCGGTCGCGGCCTTGAGCGACTCGCACACGCCGTTCTCTTCCACCAGGCGGCAGATCAGCGCGCCCTTGCTGCCATACACGCGCGCTTCAAGTCCCGGATAATTTCCCACCGTGACGAAGCTGGTCTGGATGGAGCCGATTGCGCCGCTGTCGAACTCACCAATGAATATGTCGCCATCGTCAATGTTCATGCGCATCATGGTGCCCGTGGCACGCACCATGCGCTCGGGGATGAAGTTTTTCATCGTCCCCACTACGGCCTTGAAGCGACTGCCCATGAACAGGTGTCCCAGATCCATGATTGGCGCGCCATAGCCTTCCAGTGACGAAACCTGAATGACGGACGGATCGGCTTCGTGATCCACCTGGCGCAGTGGATTCTGCGGATCCAGCCACTGCGAATTCTGCTCGTAGCCGTTGAAGATGAACGTCGTGCCCACGAAACCGTCGTCGATGAGTTCCTTCATGTACTGCATGGCCGGACTGTAGCGAAACGTGAACCCCAGCTTGGTCTTGAGCCCTTTCGCGCGGGCCAGCGCGGCGGCGCGGCGCGTTTCCTGAAAGTCATAGGCCACCGGCTTTTCACACAGCACGTGCTTTCCGGCGTGCAAGGCCGCCATGGCCAGTTCAAAGTGTGTGGCGCTGGGCGTGCACACATCAATGAGATGAAGGTCGTCGCGCGCGATCAGTGCCTCGTGCGAGTCGTACACATGGGGAATGCCAAACTCCGTGGCAAACTCCCGGGCCCGCTCAACCACCGGATCGGCAATGGCCACCAACTCGCAGCGGGGGTCGCGCACGTATCCCGGCAGGTGCGCGAAGCGCGCCCACGCGCCGGCACCCAGCACGCCAACTCGAACCTTCTCCGGACGACTCATCGCTGGCGGTTCCTATTGAATGACGGGTGCCGTGTTGCCAGGCAGCAGGAGCTGTCGATGCGCCCAGATAGGCGCAATCCCGTTGGTGAGAATGCGCTCGTGAAACGCGCGCAGATTGAAAGCGGCGCCCTGGGCCGCTTGCACATCACGGCGCAACGTCAGCAGTCCGCGCTTGCCCAGAAAGTAGCCGCCGTACGTGGGATCGTAGGTGGCGCGTTCGGCTTCACGCCGAGCCGCGGGTGTCGCCACATAGGCCTCACGCTCGAAACATGCCTGCGCCTGATCCAGCGTCCACTCGCGCCGATGCACCTTGATGCCCGAGAGCAATCGGCAAATCCGCGTGAGCGCGTCGCTCACCTGCGCGAGTTGATAGCGTGGATCGCCATTGGCATACCCCTGCTCCACCACCAACTGTTCGGCGTAGTGCGCCCAGCCATCCTGCCCGGACGACGGTTGCGGGAACGGGTTCAGTCCGATCCAGATGCGCCGCACCTTACCCGGTGTCTTGCGCATGAACTGCGAATGCAGCCAGTGCCCCGGCATCGCTTCGTGGGCCGCGGTGTTGGTGAGCGACGCATAGTTGAAGCGCTCCAACCACGCTTCCTGCTGTGCCACTGGCTGGTCGGCGTTCGCATCGGTGATATAGAAGAAACTCTGCACCGGCGTGCGCTCCAACGGCGGTGAGGCGTGCATCGACGCAAAGCCAAGGTCAAACGGCTGTGCTGCCGCCACGACGACGCGCTCTCCGGTTGGCACCGTCACCAGGCCTTTGGCGCGCACAAACGTGGTGAGCGAATCGACAATCGCCTGCGCGGCGATGGTGACCTGACCACGCTTGGGATGATCGCGGCGCACCGCCTGCCACACCGCTTGCGCGTCGCGCCCGGGCGCCATGCGCGCGGCCGCCGCGCGAAAGTCCGCTTGCCCCTTGGCCAACTCGCGTTC
This sequence comes from Gemmatimonadaceae bacterium, assembly GCA_016720905.1. Taxonomy (NCBI): domain Bacteria; kingdom Pseudomonadati; phylum Gemmatimonadota; class Gemmatimonadia; order Gemmatimonadales; family Gemmatimonadaceae; species Gemmatimonadaceae bacterium. The sequence goes on from JADKJT010000011.1 coordinate 107,418, forward strand.
ACCGATGCGCACCAGCGTATCCAACGGGACATCGATCAACTCCTCGGCCCGATAGCGGCGCGCGACGGCATCGCCGCCAATCACAAAATCGCCGCTGGCCTTCGGAATCACCTCGCGCTCCATCCATGCGACATAGGCATCGAGCGGCGGTCGAGCCGCCGCCAGCGCGCGCTGCAGCGAGTCCATCAGCGGGGTGTCACGTTGCGACGCAAACGCCAGTACCACATCGTTGGCCAGCATGCCCGACGCACCCTTCATCATTGCGGCGCCGCGTTCGGCGAACAGCCGTGGCGGATTGGTGATGTTGGCCCGCGCCGCCGCGAGGAATCCGGGCAGACCCGCGAGCTTCGAGATGATCCGCCGGATGCGCACTGGGGCCGGCGCATTCTCCATGGTCATCAGGTTGTGCACGCCATCACTCAACGCCGACGCGTACACCATCGGATTCCGTCGCCAGTTCTGCAGGGTCTCCTGTTCCAGCAGCCAGCCATCAATTACGCCGTCCAGGATCTTCTGGTCCACACGCTCGTCGGCCGTAAGCTGCGCCGCAGAAAAGGCGCGCAGTGCTAGGCGTTCCCGCTTCAGCTCCGCGATCTCACGCTGAATGGCCGCAGCCGAAAAGTCATCGAGTGCGCCATCGAAATCGTGAATGCCGTTCCCGGCGGCAATCGACGGATGTCGACGGGCAAAGTCGAGCAGGTACTGATCGACAAAAGCGGCAAACGCCGGTGTCGCCACCAGCGTTGCCGGCGCCTCGCGCGGCCAGGTCACCGCAGAAAGCGCCAGCAGCGTGCAACTGCCGACGACAAGGGACCGTATGGATGAGATCATGACGGTGGAAGCTGCGCTCCCCTCGCATTCCCGGCAACCACCTCGTAGCGTCTCGTAGCCTGTCCTCACCCCACATTGTTTCCGCGCTCAATATCAATCCCCGTTCCCATGATCCGTCGAATCGGTCTTCTCCTTCGCGTGCTTCGCGTCCTTTGCGGTTCATCCATCGGTCTCGCCTTCGCCAATGCGCACGCCGTCCAACCCACGCCGCCCCGCTGGAAAGGCACTGTCGACCTGACCATCGGCGGAACGAACGCGGCCGACGGAGCGGACTTCGGGCGCATCACCGGACTTACCGTCGACGCTGCCGGTCGAATTTTCGTGTCTGACTGGGATGACGATCAGATTCGCGCCTTCTCGCCATCGGGCGCTCTGGCCTCACGGATCGGCCGAAAAGGGTCGGGGCCCATCGAATTCAAGGGGCTCGCCACCATCACCATTGGCCCTGACGGTATGCTCTGGGTTCGCGACGAAGGAAACGCGCGAATGCAGGTCATCAATGTGCGCTCGAACCCCGCATCCAGCGTCGCGACTTTTCCCCTCAAGCAATTCACCGGCGGAAGTCGCCTTCCCATTGTCTTCACGGTTGATGGCTCGCTGGTCGACGAAACGATCTCGTTCGATCAAGCCAGCGGAGGCTTTCGCCCGTTGAGCGTTCGGCGCTCCAAGACCGGTGATGTTCTGCGCGTCGACACACTGAAGATTCCGGAGGGTGCCAATGCGGGCGTGCACAAGGTTACCGAAGTGCAGAAGGACGCGGCGGGCAAGCAGATTGGCGTCTCGCAGCGCTATTTCCGGCAGCCGTTCGGCCCCGCGTGGCTGCGCGCGTATGGCCCGGGTGGCGTCCGCGCCGAAGCGGTGGGTTCGAAGTACGATGTGACCGTCTTCGGCGCCGACGGTCGTGTGGTGCGGACACTCAAACGCACGATACCCCCGGTGACGCTGTCCGCCGCAGAACGTCGCCGAGCCGACAGCACCATCAACGCACAAAAGACCGATCTGCCCTTCGGAGTTCCCTCGGCCAAGCCGCCCGTCGTCGGTTTGGCGTGGACGCTGGGCGGCGAGTTGTGGGTTGAACGTTCCCACCTGGACGGCCGCCCGCGCGAAGCGGATGTGTACAACAAAGACGGCGCGCTGATCGCCATCGCCGAATGGCCCGCAGACATTGATCTGCTCAACGGCTTCCCGTCGATCAACGGCACCACCGTAGTGGCAGTGCACAGCGGAGACGAGGGGCTCGAGAGTATTGTCCGTCTCCGCTTCCGCTGATCGAGAATCAGTACTTAGTACCTAGTACCTGATACCTAGTACTTGGTACTTGGTACTTGGTACTTGGCCCCATTACTTCCCCCTCGTCTTCTCCCACAGCGTCGGATACTGCTTCTTCAGCGCCTCGATCTTCGGCAGATCGTTGTACACGATGTACGGTTGCGTCGTGTGGCTGTACAGGTAGTTCTGATGATACGCTTCAGCGTCATAGAACTTGTCCAGCGCCGCCACCTGCGTGACAATCGGGCTCCGATAGGTCTTGGCGGCCGTCATCCGTGCGATGACATCGGTGACGGTCTTCTGTTGGTCCGCGCCGGTAAAGAACACGGCTGATCGGTACTGCGTCCCCACATCGGGGCCCTGACGGTTGAGCTCCGTGGGATCGTGCGCGACCGTGAAGAACACCTTGAGCAATGTCTCGTACGACACCACCGATGGATCAAACGTGACCTTGACGGCCTCAGCATGTCCCGTGCGACCGCTGCTCACGGTCTCGTAGTCGGGGTTCACCACTTTGCCACCAGCATAGCCTGACACCACCGACTTCACACCCTTCAGGTGCTCGAAGACGGCCTCAACCCCCCAGAAGCAGCCGCCGGCAAACACCGCGGTTTGCATCACCGCCGTCGCCGCGGGCTTCATCGTGGATTGCGCGGGCAGACTGGCCCATGCCATGGACACCATCACCACACCCGCACCCAGAACGCTCGCTGCACGACGCACGTGATGTCTCCAAAAGAGAATGAACTGCCGCCCCTGCCCGACTACATATCCGGGTACGCCGCGCGAAGTTCCCGTACGCGAGAGCCTTGGACGAGGTGTTGACCGCCACGGTACATTCGCCCAATGCCGCCAAGTCCGCTCACCCGCCTGCGGAAGCTCTGCCTGTCCTTCCCCGAAGCCCACGAGCAGGAGGCGTGGAGCGAACCGACCTTTCGCGTGCGCAACAAGTTGTTTGCCATGTACGCGAGTGCCGCCAACCATCACGGCGGCGGACGACCCGCCGTGTGGATCAAGGCGGCGAGAGAGAACCAGCAGCTCATGGTACGCTCGGCGCCTGACCGGTTCTTTGTGCCTCCCTACGTCGGACCCAGTGGGTGGATCGGCGTCTGGCTCGACCACACACCCGACTGGAGCGCGATCCGCGAGCTGCTGGACGACGGGTATCGACGCACCGCCCCCAAGGGCATCCTGAAACGGCTCGACGCCTAGGACACCAACGCGCGGTAGCCTCAGCGCGGTTCGCGCAGTCGGATCAGCCCTTCCTGTGCCACGGACGCAACCAATACGCCCGCCTGCGTGAAGATCTGCCCCCGCACAAAACCGCGAGCACCCGCCGCTGACGGGCTATCCATCACGTACAGCAGCCACTCGTCGGCGCGGAACGACCGATGCATCCACAGGGAATGATCGAGCGAGGCCATTTGCAGGCGCGGATCGCGATACTCTACGCGATGCGGCGTCAGGCTCGTGGGCAGGAAGCCATAGTCGGAGGCGTAGGCAAGGATGGCCTGATGCACAATGATGTCGGGCGGGAGGTCCGCCACCACGCGAAACCACGCGGCACGCGCCGGCGCGCCATGGCGCCAGTCATCATCGGCCAACGGCACCATGCGGAAGTCGATGGGCCGATCCTGCGTCAGCACCGCGCGAAGTGAGGCCGGGAGGTGTTCCGCCTTCTCCCGCAACACGTCAAGCTCGTTGCGCAGGCTCTCCGGCGGTGGAACGTCCGGCATGCCTCCCTGATGATCCAGCCCCGACTCCGCGACATGAAATGACGCCGAGAGATGAAAGATCGCCTCGCCATGCTGGATGGCCGTGACGCGACGGCTGGTGAAGCTGCCGCCGTCGCGGGGGCGGTCGACAAAGAAGACGATGGGTGCCTTGAGATCGCCGGCGCGCAGAAAGTACCCATGCACCGAGTGGGCCTCGCGCGGCTCATCGACCGTGCGCCGTGCCGCGACCAGCGCCTGGGCAAACACCTGACCGCCAAACACCCGTCCGGTGCCCAAGTCGCGATTCTGCCCGCGATAGATGTTCACCTCAAGCGCTTCCAGCTCGAGCAGTGAGACGAGGTCAGTGACGATGGGCATGGTGGGAGACTGGAGACGGGAGACGGGAGACGGGAGACGAGCCACGCGGAGACCCTCTCCCGTCTCCCCTCTCCCGTCTCCCGTCTTATAATACTGCACCTCCAACCCACCCCGAAATGCGCCCCGAAATGCGTGCCCTCTCCCTCGCGGCATTCTCGCTCATCGCCGCCGCGTCCCTCTCCGCGCAGGAGCGCGAAGACCGCACGCTCCTGACGCAGGAGCAGATGACGGCCATCATCAACGAGGTAAGCGGTGAGCGTGCCATGCACCATGTGCTGGAACTGGTGCCCTACCAGCGCGTGCGACCAGCGTAGGAGTACAGCGGGCCCTTTCGCGAAAGCCGGGTCATCGAGCAGTTCGCCAGAGAGTACGGGTACAGCAACGTGAAGACCGTGGTGTACCAGCAGGGCGCCATGGCGTGGCAGCCCGAACAAGGCGAACTGTGGATGACCACGCCCAAGAACACCAAGCTGTTCGACGTGCACGACCTGGTGCTGTCGCTGGCGTCGCTCAATGCCAACGGCGACATCAGCGGTGAGTTGGTGGACGTCGGCGCGGGGCGCAATCAGGATTTTGAAGGCAAGGATGTCAAAGGCAAGTTCGTGCTCTCCTGGGGGGCGCCGGGATCGGTGTATGCGCTCGCCATGCTGCGCGGCGCTATCGGTGCGTTGGGCGTGAGCGCCATCGGCTACCAGCGTTTCTCCGACTATCCCAATCAGATTGTCAGTTCGACCGTGCAGGCCCAGCCGGGCACCGTGGCCTGGTCGATCACCCCCGAAGTGCAGCACAATCTTTCCGCGTTACTGGCGCGCGGCGAGAAGATCACCCTGCGATCCATTGTGAAAAGCGTGCAGGTGCCGTCCAAGTCGGAATACGTCACGGCACAGATCCTGGGCGATGGCAGTACGACGCAGGAAGTCGCCATCAGCGGCCATCTGTACGAAGGGGTCATCAAGCAGGGCGCCAATGACGACAACTCGGGGTGTGCCCTCATCCTCGAGATCGGACGCGCCTACATCAAGTTGATCAAGGAGGGCAAGCTCCCGCGCCCCAAGCGCACGATCAACTTCATGTTCGTGCCCGAGATCGCCGGCACCAACGCGTACTTCCAGGCCAATCCCGAAAAGAAGAAGACCATCATCGGCACGCTCAACTTCGATATGGAAGGCATTCGGGTCGCCATGAGCCGCAGTTTCTGGGTGCTGCAGCGCACGCCCGACACCTTCCCGTCGTACCTGAACGACATCGCGCAAAGCATGATGGAGTACATCGCCGACATTTCGCGCGAACGGGTGCGCTTCCGGCGTTCACTCTCGGGCTATGCGCCGACGCAGCCCGTGGAGTCGCCGCGCGGCAGCAAGGACGCCTTCTACATCAAGATCGACAAGCACTACGGCTCCAGCGATCACGTGGCCTACATGGCGAATGGGGTGCCGGCAGTCATGTTCATCACCTGGCCGGACATGTGGTACCACTCGTCGGAGGACACGCCCGACAAGCAGGACGCCACCCAATACAAGCGGGCCGCCGCCGTGGGGCTGGGGTCACTGTCGGCGTTGTCGGTCGGAACCGACGAGATGGCGGCTCGCATCGTGCAGGAGAACATCGGACGCGGGCTGTCCCGCATGGGCGAGTCGCATGTCAAGGGCTTGGGGTACATGGCCGACGCCAGGGACGCGACGGCGCTCACCACGGCGTACAAGGAAGCGAAGAACGCCATTCGGCATCAGGCCGAGATTGAAAAGGCCGTGGTAAGGACGGCCAGCGTGCTCTGGACCAACGTGGCCGACGGGGAGAAGAAGACGGCCGCGTTCCAGCCGCTCATCGACCAGCGCGCGGCCTCACTCATGAATGAGATCAAGGCAGCGTACCAGTTGCAGGCGCTGCAGCGAGGCGTGAGCGCCTCCGAGCCGGTGATGAGCGCCGACGAGAAGGAGGCGTCAACACTGATGGTGGAGTTGCCATCGGCCACCAACGCACCGGCGGCTGCACCGCCAGCAGGAGGTCGCGGTGCGGGTGCGCCGCCAGCCGGTGGCGGTGGCGGCGGTCGGGGCGTGGGGGGCGCGGGTGGACCACAACTTCCCGACGAGTTCTCGGCGGAACTCGGACTGCTGCTGCGGAAACCCGGACTGACGGCCCTGCAAGTGCGCGACTTTCTGTCCGGTGAATTCACTCCGCTCCCGATGAGCGAAGTGATGGCCGTGCTCAAGTCACGCGAAGCGTCAGGGCAGATTCGGTTGGTGCCCAGAGCGGTCAAGAAGTAAGGGACGCGGGCCTGTTGTGCGTTGGCCATTTGCGATCTACCATAGGGCATGCTGACCCGACCTCAGAATCGACTCGCGTCGTGACGGTGCCATCGGCCGTCTGGGTCCTCGTGCCGACCATGCCGTCGGCCGACGATCACCTCCAGTACTATGGTGACTTCGAACAAGGGCGCGCGGAATTTGCGCGCGCCTTTGCCGCGCTGGGCGTCGACTGGCACTGGCAGCCCGTCACACTCACCACCGTCGAGTCCACGGTCCAACGCATGCAGCGCGAGGGCGTGGCCTGCGTGGTCAACCTCTGCGACGGCGACGAGTTGCAGGGCGTCCCGGGACTCTCAGTCATCGATGCGCTCGAACGCGCCGAGATTCCCTACACGGGCTCCAATCGCTTCTTCTACGATCTGACCACCTCCAAGATCGACATGAAGCGGGCCTTCGAGACCGCGGGCGTGCCGACATCGCCGTGGTCGGTGGTCGAACCGATGCAGCGTGACTGGCACGCCCCGTTTCAGCGTCCCGGCCGCCCGCTCATCGTAAAGCCGGCCGTGTCGGCCGGCAGTCTGGGCATCGGCGTCGAGAACGTGGTCCACACGCCCGACGAGCTGGCGGTGCGGGTGCAGGCGCTTGCCGATGGATATCGCGGATGGGACCTGATGTCCGGCGGCTTGATTGCCGAGGAGTTTGTCGCGGGTCGCGAGTTTACCACGTTCATTGTCGGCGATCACAATGACCTGCGCAACCGACGGGTCTATGCGCCGGTGGAACGGGTGTTCAACGCGGCATTGCCGCCCACCCAACAGTTCCTCTCGTTCGACCGTCTGTGGGAGTTTCACGACAACGAGTCGCCGCTCCCCGAAGGCGAGAACCTCTGGGAGTACGCGCGAATTGCCGCGTCCAAGGCGGCCGCCATCAAGGCCGTGAGCTGGGATGCCTATGTGGCGGTGGGCGGCGTGGGCTACGGCCGCGTCGATCTGCGGGAAGACGCCGAAACGGGTGAGCTGTTCGTCCTGGAAGTGAATGCGCAGTGCGGATTGTCCGAAGACGAGAACTTCACGTCTATCGGCGCCATCCTGCGCTTTGCCGGCGTACCGTACCACGCGTTGGTTGAGCAACTGCTGCGACACGCGGAACGTCGTCATCGCCGCCAGCAGCGCGCACGAAAGGTGGAACTCAGCGTGGCCCGTCGCGTCGCATGAGCGCTGGGCTCAAGGTGTGCGTGCTGCAGCCCGACTACAGCGCATCGAACGTCGACTATCGCCACTACGACCCCCCGCGCGACCTGGCACCGCTGCTGCCGCACGCCACCGTCCATCATGTGTTTCTCGACAAGCGCACGGTGTTTCGGCAACTGCAGGAAAGCACGCGCGAGAAGTATGACATCTACGTGAATCTCTGTGAGGGGTACCTCGATTGGGATGTCCCGTCCATTGATGTCATCCATGCCCTGGAACAGCTGCGCCTTCCTTACACCGGTCCAACGCCCGCACTGTACGATCCGGCCAAGCCGCTCATGAAGTACGTGGCGTTCGCAGCCGGGGTCACCACGCCGCGACACGTGGTGGTGTCCAGCCTTGACGAGGTCACCGCTCGGGTCACGCATGCCGCCAACCCGCTCACGTTCCCGCTGTTCGTCAAACCGGCGCACGCCGGCGACAGTCGGGGCGTGGACGACGACTCGCGGGTGGCGACGCCGGCCGCGCTCACCTACGCGGTCTCCCGGCGTTTGGCCGAGTTTCCGACGTTGTTGGTTGAGGAGTACATCGATGGCCGGGAGTTCACGGTGCTGGTGGCTGCGACGGCCGATGGCGGCGTTCGTGCCTTTCGACCGGTCGAGTACGATTTCGGCGATGGCGTGCATTTCAAGACCTACGCGCTCAAGACGTCGGCCCTGCACCCAACCGCCAACCGCCCGGTCACCGACGAGGCCGTGGCCGCGCGCCTCGCCGATGCGGCCATAAGGATCTTTCGCGGCTTCAGCGGAGTCGGCTATGCGCGCCTTGATTTCCGCCAGGATGACGCCGGCGCCCTGCACTTCCTCGAGATCAACTTCACCTGCTCCGTGTTCTATCCCGAAGGGTTGGAAGGCTCGGCCGATCACATCCTTCGGTTCGACGGCATTGGCCCCGCCGCGTTTCTGGAGTTGATCACGGCCGAGGGGATGGCGCGGCACCGACGAAAGCAGCCGGTGACCGAAATGCGAGGCGACTCCATCGCCGGCTATGGTACGTTTGCGTTGCGGGACTTTGCGCCGGGCGATGTGGTGTTCGAGGGCGAGGAGCGTCCGTTCAACGTCGTCACCCTCCCCCACGTGCAACAGCACTGGACGGCCGAACAGCAACTGCAGTTTCGACGCTATGGCTATCCGCTCAGCCATTTCGTGTACGCGCTCTGGTCAGACGATCCCAATGCCTGGCGTCCGCAGAACCACTCATGTCTGCCCAATACCACCTTTCGCGGATTGGATGTGGTGGCCTTGCGCGCCATCGCCAATGGCGAGGAGTTGACGCTGGATTACAGTGCCGCGATGAATGAACTGAGCGAACCGTTTGACTGTCGCTGCGGGCTACCCAACTGTCGGGGGCGCATTGCCGGCACCCCCGGCAACTCCGTCACCGAACGAACCCGGCCCATCGGAACATGACCGACGCGCGGTCACCGATTCGGCGCGTATTGCGCGAGTATCGGTGGTCGCTGGCTTTCACCTACGCCTTGTTCGGCCTCGAAATGCTGGGCAGTCTGGCGCGACCGTACTTTCTGGGCGCCGCCGTGGACGGCCTGCTGGGCGGACAGTTCCTGGGACTGTTGCAGCTCGTGGCCGCGCATCTGGTCTGGCTGGTGGTCGGCGTGGCGCGTCACGCCTACGACACGCGCACCTTCGCCAGCGTCTACACCACCTTCATCACGCGATTGCTTGACCGCTCGGCATCGGGTGTCGATGTGTCCAGGCGGAGCGCGTATTCCTCGCTCTCACGCGACATCATCGAGTTCCTGCAGTACGATCTCGTCTACGTCATCGAGGCCGCCTATAACGTCTTCGGCTCGCTCATCATTCTCGCCTTCTACGATCGTCTGGTGGTCGGCATCTGCCTGGCCGCGCTGCTGCCGGTCGGAGCATTCAGTCTGCTCTACGGCAAGCGCACCGCCACACTCAACGCGCACAAGCATGATGAGCTTGAGCGACAGGTGGACATCATCACCTCGGAAGATCCGGTCCGCATCCGCGAGCACTACGATCACCTGCGGCACTGGCAGGTGAAACTGTCCAATCAGGAAGCATGGAATTTCGGCGCCAACGAACTCGTCGTGATCCTGGTGCTGGCGGCGTCCTTGTATGTATCGACGGTGCTTGGTGGCGCGGTGCATCAGGCCGGCGCGTTGATCGCGCTCTACAACTACGTCTTGCGCTTCACCACCGGGCTGGACACGATTCCCTATACCATTCAACGGGTGGCCGCGTTGCGCGACATCCTCCGTCGCGTCAATCGCGTGGACGCCCAGGTGAACAGATGATGGCATGCACTGCTGCCGGCGCCCTGAACATCCGAGCCGCAGCCATCGCCAGCGTGCTGGCGTGGAGCCTCACCGCCTGCGCGCACCAGCCATCGCCTGCGGCGGCGCCGTCAACCACACCCCCCGTCGTGGCCTCGCTGCTCGACACGCGCGCCGCACTCGGCGTGCCGACCGTCGACCTGGCGGCCGACACGGCGCGGCAGACCGTGGTCGACAAGGAATCGGGTCAGTACCTCGGGCATCCCACCACGGTCCTGCTCGAGGATGGTCGCACGATGCTGGTGGTCTATCCGCGCGGTCATGGCGCGGGCGCCATTCAGCTCAAGCGCAGCACCGACGGTGGACGCACCTGGAGTGCGCGTCTGGCCGTACCGGAGAACTGGGCAACGTCGAAAGAGACGCCAACCATCCACCGCGTGGTCGATCGGCAGGGCGTCAAGCGGCTCGTGTTGTTTTCAGGGCTGTATCCCATTCGGATGTCGGTCTCCAGTGACGACGGTGAGCATTGGTCGGCGCTTGAGCCGATCGGCGACTTTGGCGGCATCGTCGCCATGGCGTCCGTGGAGCGCCTGAACAACGGCGACTACCTCGCACTCTTTCACGATGACGGGCGCTTCATTGCCAACAGCGGCAAGAAGAGCGGGCCCTTTGTCGTGTATAAGACACTGTCGCATGATGGCGGGCTGCATTGGGACGCCCCCATCGCCATTGCTTCGCGCCCCGACATCGACCTGTGCGAACCGGGATTATTTCGCTCGCCCGACGGCAAGCGCCTGATGGTGTTGTTGCGCGAGAACCGGCGCGCCCTGCCGTCGCATCGTATCACGTCCGACGACGAAGGGGTTACCTGGAGTGCGCCCGTTCCGCTCTCACCGGCGTTGACCGGCGACCGGCACGTGGCCACCTATCTCCCCGACGGTCGGCTGTTCGTCACCTTTCGCGACATGGCCCCCGAGAGCCCAACCAAGGGCGACTGGGTGGCCTGGGTTGGCACGTATGACGAACTGCTGCGTTCTTCCTCCGCGGGGTTCCGTGTTCGATTGATGGACAACACCGACCAGTGGGACGCCGCGTATCCCGGTCTCGTTCGGCTACCCGACGGCAGCGTGGTGACCACCACCTACGGGCATTGGACTGCGGGTCAGCCACCCTGGATTGCCTCCATTCGATTGCAGCCTGCAGTACTCGATCGCACTTTGCGCCACCTTTTGCCTAATCGCTGAGATGAGAAAGGTCGTCGGGCTGCTGGCATTCGTGGTGGTGGCGTGGATGGTCCTCCGATCGCCGACCACCGCCGTCAACCCCTCCGGGGCGACTCCCGCCGCCGGGGCGTCCGGTCAGGCCCTGTCGCCGCAAACCCAGCCCACGGAGCAGCACTCAACTGTTGGGTTTCGGTCGCCGGCACGTCTTGAGGAGCATTTCCGGAAGCACGGTGCCGAATTTGGCCAGGTGTCTATTGACCAGTACCTCGCCAGGGCCCAGGCACTCCGTGACGCACCAGTAGGCGGCAACGTCCTCGAGGTAGTACGACCGTCAGACGGAGTGGTGTCGCGCTTTGACCGGGAAAGCGGTGCGTTTCTTGCCGCTGATGCGGACGGCACCATTCGCACATTTTTCAAGCCCAACGACGGCGAAGCCTATTTCCGGCGTCAGGTGAAACGCCGGCCGTCGCCATGAGTGACCTGTAATGAACGTGACCCGATGAACCACGCCCCGCACACCACTGTCCCGACCCTGCCAATGCTCGTTGAGCGGTGGGGTCAGGTCGTGGACGAAATCGAGCGCGGCTACACGCTCACGTTCGACGACTACCTCAACGACGTCGACCTGCGGCACCTCATCGCCCGCAGTATTCGAAACGTGCCGCCGGGCCTACGAGAGCAGTTGATCCCCCTGCGCGACGAGCTGACGGCGTTCGACACGCGCTTCGTAGCGGCCACCGAGCCCAGTGACGGGTGCATCTGGGGCGAGGCCAACGCCGAGGACGAAGGCTGGTCAGCGGATGGCGAATGGTGGTACTATAGGCAACCGATGGACCGTCCCGAGGACTGGTAACGAGGCATTCGCAATGATGTTTGACGCCGCGTGGCGAGAGACACGAAAGGATCAGGCCTTGGTGCGTTTCGAGCGTTTGCGTCTCCTCGGACACCGACGATACATGGTTCGCGAGTCGCTGCGGCAGGCTGTGGTATTCGCCATCGTGATGCTGGGGCTCCAGGCTTGGTGGATCTACTCGGAGGGTCGAGCGCTGCCATCGGTCACCCGAATTGTCATCATGGTGACCTACTTTCTCGGTGCCGGTCTGCTGGTTGGATTCTTCTCGTCCAGACTTCAGTGGCGCGTCTTGACGGCCATGGGGGAGAGTCGCCTGCATGGGGAAACCGTTGAGCAGCAGCGGGTCCGAAGTCGCGAAGCGACCGGTCGCCCGGTAATGATCTTTGGCATCATGGCAGCCATCGCCATGGGAACGCTCGCGGTAGTCGTCGCCCTGGAAACCGGAGAAATCTGGATGTGGCTGTGGGGCGCATGCTGCTTGGCAGGCGCCGTGTACTACGCCGTGGAACTCACCCGATTCGCGCCGCCCAGGGACGCATAGCTCCACCCGTTCCCTCCCCCCTTATCTTTCAGGGCTATGTCCCACAGCCCTGACCTTAACGAGCAAATCCGCCAGGCCACCGCGCTGCTCGAATCGCTGGCCAGCGACCGGGCCCGCCTCCTCGACGTCGCCGAGCCCGAGCGGACGCGCTTCCTGAAAGCGGCCGGCCAAGTGTCGCGCCCCGACGCCATCACGCGACGCCAGATGGTGAAGGCCACCAAGCGACATAAGAAGTCGGCGCGACACGAGCACATCCAGAACGCCGAGTCGCAGCTCAACAGCACCGGCATCCGGTCGCTGCGTCGGCAAACGGTGTTCACCACACCCAACTACCTGCTGCCCGGCAGCGACGATCAGGGCACCGTAGACGATCCGGATTTCCGTGAGGCGCTGGAGCCGCAGCACTGTTATGTGTGCAAGCAGTCGTTCAGCGTGCTGCACCACTTCTACGATCAGCTGTGCCCCACCTGCGCGGCCTTCAACTTCGCCAAGCGCAGTGAACTGGCCGATCTCACGGGTCGTGTGGCGCTGCTCACCGGCGGACGCGTCAAGATTGGCTATCAGGCCGGCATCAAGCTGCTACGGGCCGGCGCTCACCTCATTGTCACCACGCGCTTCCCGCGTGACTCCGCTGCGCGCTACGCCGCCGAAGCCGACTTCGAGCAATGGGGTCATCGGCTGGAAATATTCGGACTCGACCTGCGGCACACGCCCAGTGTCGAGTTGTTCTGTCATCAGTTGAACGAAACGCACGATCGGTTGGATTTCATCATCAACAACGCCTGTCAAACCGTGCGTCGTCCGCCCGAGTTTTATCGTCACATGATGGAACTCGAAACGGCCGCCATCGGCCATATGCCCGACCATGTGCGCAAACTGCTGGGCGCCTACGAAGGGGTGCGCGCATACAACATGCTGCCCGACAGCACGGATGCGTCCAGTACCGATGTGGGCGTGGTGGCCACCAAACGCCTGGCCGAAGTGGCGGGGCTCACGCATGCCGCCGAATTGTCACAGGTGGCGCTGCTGCCCGATGACGCCGCACCGCAGGCGCATCTGTTCCCGGAAGGACAGCTCGATCAGGACATGCAGCAGGTGGACCTGCGTGACCGCAACTCCTGGCGCATGCTGATGGCCGAAGTGCCATCGGTGGAACTGCTGGAAGTGCAGCTGGTGAACGCCGTCGCGCCGTTCCTGCTCAACGCGCGACTCAAGCCGCTCATGCTGCGCACGGCAAATCGGGACAAGCACATTGTGAACGTATCGGCCGTGGAAGGACAGTTCTATCGCAAGTTCAAGACCACGCGCCATCCACACACGAACATGGCGAAGGCTGCGCTCAACATGATGACGCGCACCGCGGCGGCCGACTATTTCACCGACGGCATCCACATGAATGCGGTGGACACCGGTTGGGTAACGGATGAAGATCCCGCTGAAATTGCCGCGCGGAAGGTGGCTGAACACCGGTTCCATCCGCCGCTGGATATCGTGGATGGGGCGGCGCGCATTGTGGACCCGATCATCGACGGGATCAACAGCGGCACGCACGTCTGGGGGAAGTTCCTCAAGGACTACCGGCCCACCGACTGGTAGACGCCACAGCGGCATCCAAGCCACCGAAGGAGGAACCGGGTCAGGGCGGGTGCAGAGGGGACGTGCTACGCGGTGAGTACCGCGCATCCCGCATTCTGCGCCCGTGCCAATGCGAACATTCCCGACGGCATGGCGATGGCGCCATTCACAAAACCGGCGCGGAGCGCGCGATGCACCGAGTCAGCCGACTCGCCGGCTTTGGCCGCCATCCGGTTGGCGAGATGTCCCAGCGCGAAATCACAGACAAGTATGATGGCGCCGCGCCGCACGATATCCGTCATCGACCCGGTGGCGGCCGGTTGTCCGTCGGGGACCGTCATCCACAGGTTGCGCCGTGAGGGCTGTTTCGTGAGCGGGTCCGTCACCTGGGCATCCGCGCCTATTTCGTAGCGATTCCAGATGGTGTCGTTCAGCGCCAGCGGAATAGCACGGGTACGAATATTGAGGACCACCTGCGCACGATGCTTGCCGACGCCATACACCGCGTTACAATTGTCGAGATAGCGCGTGGCTATCTGCAAACAGAACCCGTCAGCGATACCGGCGGAGTCAATGACCGCGCGATCACGGGTGTTCTCCACGCGCTTCACCCACGACAGATCCCATTCGCCGGACTCGCTCACCGTCGGCGGCACTCGCACCTCATGGCCAGCATCACCACCAAGCACCGCGGCGACACCCAACTGGCTGATCCGTCCAATGAATGCGCGCCGAGAATCGTGCGTCACCTCAGAACTCCAGCCCCTTCAAATAGTCGAAGTTCTGTTTCGCGCTGGCCATCTCGTCCGTCGGTCCCTCCTGCTCCACAAAGCAGGGCTTCTTGGCCAGATCCGGAATGGCCGCCAGAAACGCCTTCAGGTTGAACGTGCCAGTGGCGAGTTCCGTATCGCTCGACCGATCTGGCTTGACGTTCTTGAGATGGAAGCTCCAGCACATCGACCGGTGTCGCGACAGGAAATCCATCGGGTCGCCGCCGCCCATCAGCATGTTGCCGCAATCCAGCTGCAGTCGCACGTACTTGGGGTCGAGCGCGTTCGCGAACACTTCCAGCGGCACCTCGCCTTGCAGTTTGGCCTGATGATTGGGTTCGTTATGAAAGGCCAGCCAGATCCCGGCGCGACGCGCCACTTCGCCGGCGGAATTGAACCGGTTCGCCCACAGCTTCCAGGCGTCCAGTGACTTGTTGGTTTCCGCTGGCAGACTGGGCACGATCAGGTACTGGTGGCCCAGTTGCCGCGCCGTGTCGAGACTCTGCTCCCAGTCGGTGAGAATCGTCTCGGGCGCCATATGCGCCGACGGGGCCTTGAGTCCCTCTTTCTTGAGGGTGTCGCGCACTTCCTTCGTGCTGCGGCCGAAGTTCTTGAAGCTCCACAACAGCTCGACGTCGGTGTACCCGATGGCACGAAGGGCCGCCAGCGTCCGTTCCGGATCGGCCTTCATGGCCTTTCGCACGGCGTACAACTCAATGCCGATGCGATCGAGGCGATTGGGCAGGACAGAGGGCGTGGCCGCCCAAGCGAGGGACTTCTGTGCGGCCACCAGGCCAGCCGTGCCAGCCGTAAACGCGGCGAGGAATGAGCGTCTTTGCATGCCTCTACGCTACGGCTGGGCAGGCGCAATCGGCAAGCCTTTCTAGTTCAAACGGACCTGCGCCCCGGCGCGTATGTTGTTCAGTCGAGCCGGCACGGTGCCGGCCGCCCTCTGTTTTCGCCCCATTTCGGAGTTGGGCATGACCGCGTTCCCCTCCCCTCGCGTTGCGCGCCTCGTCGTCGTTCGGTTCGGCGCTTTGGCCGTCGCGGCGCTCTTCGGCGTCACGTCCACGGCCTCCGCGCAAGCCAACAGTGCCGCGCCCTCGTGGAATCCGCAGGAGATCCTGCGTACCGAACGATTCGTGAAGCCGCCCGAGAACATCGAGCGGATGATCATGGCGCCACGCGTTGACATCTCGTACACCAACCCGAGCCCCGATCGCAGCTGGTTCCTTCGGCAGTCCGGAACCGATCGCGGCGATATCAAGGCCTTCGGCAAGTCGCACATCTGGTTGGGTGGACTGCAGGTGGACACGCGCGCCAATCGCGCGCGATCGGTGACCACCGGCACGCGTACCGGGCTCACGCTGGTCAACCCGCGTACCGGGGCGTCAAAGTCGCTTGAGGTGCCCAAGGGCGCCACGGTGTCATCACCCATCTGGTCGCCAACCGGCACGCAGATCGCGTACATCGCCAATTTCGATGACGCCTCGTACGTGTACCTGGCCGATGTCGCAACCGGCAAGTCGACGCCGCTTGGCAAGGCCGTACTCAACGCCACCATGGTCACTGACATCGATTACACCGCCGATGGCAAGCAGATCATCGCGACGTTGGTGCCCGAAGGTCGGGGCGCCGCGCCGTCGCACGGCGACGGCAACATTGAAGACGGTCCGCAGGTGCGGCTGACCGAATCACGCGCGCTGCCACAGCCGTTTCACTTCAGCCTGTTGCAGGACCCGCATGACAAGGCACTCGTCACGTACTACACCACGGCGCAACTGGCGTCCATCGACGTCAAGTCGAAAGCCGTTCGGAAGATCGGGACGCCGCGCATGATCCGCGCGGTCGATGCCTCGCCCGACGGCGCGCACTTTCGCGTGACGGTCATGACCGAGCCGTTCTCGTACGTGGTGCCCGTGTCGAATTTCGGCTCCGTGCAGGAGCTGTGGGATGCCACCGGCAAAGTCGTCGCTACACTGGCGCGCACGCCGCTGCGCGAAGGCGCCACCGACGCTGGCGATGCGCCGGCCTTCGGGCGCGGCGGTGGAGCAGGAGCCGCAACGGATACCGGCAAGCGCAACATCCAGTGGAATCCGGTTGGCCCGGGTCTCGTGTATCTGCAATCCGTGTTTGCGGCCAACGGCGCGCCAGCGCCCGGACGCGGTGGAGCCAACGGGCGTGCCGGCGGTCCGGCCGGCGCCAACGCGCGTCCGCAGCCAACCAGCGTGCGCTATGTGAATTGGCTGCCGCCGTACGGCCCGACCGACACCAAGGTGCTGTACGAAGGTGGTCCGCAGCTCTCCACGGTCGCGTACAGCGCCGACGCAAAAACCATGTTCGTCAGTGACAGCGGCGCAGTCATCGCCATCAAGGACGGCAAGCGCCACAACCTTGGCCGAACCGTGACACTCGCCGCGGGCGGCGGCGGTTTCGGTGGTGGTGGGCGCGGTGGCGCCGGTGGCGGGAACGACACCGCGTCTGTTGGCGCACTGCTTACCAGACGTGGTCCCAACGGACAGTCATTCGTAGTGCTCGGCAAGGATGGCAAAACCGTGGCGCTGTCGGGGACCAAGGCGCCCGGAGCGAAGTGGAACACCGAGGCGCCACGGCCGTGGGTGGATCGTCTGGACATCGAATCCGGCGCGCGCACCCGCGTATTCGAAAGCCCGGCCAACGGCTACGACGAGTTCGTCACCACACTCGACGACGACCTCACGCAGTTCATCTACACCCACGAATCCCCCACCGTCATTGCCGACGCCTATCTGCGTGACGTGACGACGAACGCCAGCCGGAAGCTTACGGCCAACGTGGATGTCGGGCCCGAAGTCAGCGGCGCCCAGCTCAAGCGATTCCAGGTCACGCGCCCGCGCGACGGACTCAAATTCTGGGTTGAAGTCACCCTGCCGCGCGACTGGCAACCCGGGAAGCGTCTGCCGGGCGTCATCTGGTTCTATCCCCGCGAATACAACGGACAGACCGACTACGATCGGTCCCGCTTTGCCACCAACATCAACAAGTTCCCCGAGGTCCCGTCGGCGCGTCCCGCGTCATCCACCAAGTTGTGGGTATCGCAAGGATATGCCTTCATCGAGCCCGATATTCCGATTTTCGGCGACACCGGCAAGATGAACGACAACTACACGCGTGACCTCAAGGAGAACCTTGACGCGGTGCTGGATGCCGTCGTCGACATGGGCTTTGTGGATCGCGCCAAGATGGGCATCGGCGGTCACAGCTACGGTGCCTTCAGCACGGTGAATGCGCTGACGCTGGTGCCGTACTTCAAGGCGGGCATCGCCGGTGACGGCATGTACAACCGCACCCTCACACCGTTCGGTTTCCAGAGTGAGCGCCGCAACTTCTTCCAGGCGCAGGATACCTACCTCGACATGTCGCCCATGTTGCGGGCGGACAAGATCGCCGGGGCGTTGTTGATGTACCACGCCATTGAAGATCAGAACACCGGCACATCGCCCATCAGTTCGCAGCGCATGTATCTCGCGCTGCAGGGGCTGGGCAAACCGGCGGCCCTGTACATGTATCCGTACGAGGACCACAGCGTCGCCACCTATGCCAGCGATCTCGACCTGTGGGCGCGGTGGGTAGCGTGGATGGATACCTACGTGAAGGGCACCGGCTCGTCCGCCAAGGCAGTGGTGCCCTGACACGTCGCGCCCCATGGCGTCCCCGCGATTCTTCACGTCGGCCGCACAGTTCCGCGCCTGGTTGAAAGCCCACCACGACTCGTCCACCGAGCTCGTGGTGGGATTCTACCGCGTGAATTCCGGCCAGCCGCACATGACCTGGACCGAGGCGGTGCGTGAAGCGCTGTGTTTCGGATGGATTGACGGACTGGTGAAAAGCCTGGACGAGACCCGATACACACGCCGCTTTACCCCGCGAAAGGCACGCAGCGTATGGAGCGCGGTGAACATCCGGCACGTCCGGGAGCTGTTGGCGGAAGGCCGCATGGAGCCGGCCGGCATCGCCGCGTTCGAAGCGCGCCCGGACAGCCAGACGCACGGATACAGCCTGAAGACACGATCGACCGTGATGCCCGAGCCGTTCGCCGGCATCTTGCAGCGCCACCGATCCGCATCGAAGTTCTGGGAAAGCCAACCGGCGTCATATCGTCAGGCCACCGTATACTGGGTGGTCACGGCCAAGCAGGAGGCCACGCGACAACGCAGGCTGCAGTCCTTGATCGAGCACTCGACAAACGGCGAACGCATCCCGCAGTTCGTCAGTCCAACCGGGAAGTCCACCAACCGCAAACGAGGAACGTCCGCATGATTCACCTGTTCCGCACCATTCACATTGTTTCCGGCGTGATCTGGGTTGGCGGTGTGTTCTTCATGGCCATGTTCCTGCTGCCAAGCGCCAAGGCGGTCGGGCCGGCGGCCGGCCCCATGATGGTCCAATTGACGCAGGTACGTCAGTTCCCGCGATGGCTGCTCATCACGGGATTTCTCACGATTGCCGCCGGGCTCTGGTTGTACATGCTCGCAGGCGGCAGCGCACCTGGATGGATGGCCTCGGGACCGGCCAAGGTGTACGGGGTGGGCGCCGTGTTGGCCATCATCGCGTGGTTTATCGGCATGACGATGAGCATGCCGCTGGCCAAGAAGCTCGGCGCACTCAACGGGCGCATCGCGGCGTCTGGTGTACCGCCAACAGCGGACGAGAAGACGCAGATTGCCGCCATGCAGGCTCGATTGGGGATGTTGGCCGCGATTGCCGCGACGCTGCTGATTATCACCACGGCGACCATGGCAGTAGCCCGGTACGTCACCTGAACCGTGCAGGATGCCCATGCGCCGCCTAACTTGACGCGCATGGGCTCCTACGCGTTTTCCGATCTCGCGCTCTCCCGTCGGCTCGAGCGCGCCGAGGCGGCCGCCAACGCGTCGTTCGTCGATGCCCGCTCGCGGCTGGCACCATCGGTGGGTGCGACGTGGATTGATGTAGACGGCACCTGGGCGATGTTCGACGGTGTCGGTTCCCCGCTCACGCAGACATTCGGCTTCGGCGTGTTCAGCACACCGCTGGACGAACAACTGGATGTGATCGAGTCGTTCTATGCGACCAGACAGTGCGGCGTGATGCACGAAGTCAGTCCGTTGGCCGACGCATCCACGGTATCCCTGCTTGGCGCACGTGGCTACCTGCCACTTGAACTCTCCTCGGTCATGCATCGGCCAATCGACGCCTCGGTCGCGGGCGACTCGTCGTCCGACGTACACGTGCGCGTCACGACCGCCGACGAGGTCTCGGTCTGGGCGAATGCGTCGGCTCAGGGGTGGGGCGAATATCCGGAGTTCGGCGACTTCATGCGCGACATCGGCACGGTCATGGGCACCAGCCGCCACACCGTCTGCTTTCTGGCATGCATCGGCGACGCCATCGCCGCCACCGGCGCAATTGCCATGCATGACGGCGTCGCGCTGCTGGCTGGAGCCAGCACCATTCCCGCGTACCGCGGGCGTGGTGCGCAGAATGCGCTGTTACTGGCGCGCATGGCGTATGCGTCGGCACACGGGTGCGATCTGGCGCAAATGGTGGCGCAGCCGGGCAGTTCCTCGCAGCGGAATGCCGAACGACAGGGTTTTCGCATTGCCTACACGAGAATCAAATGGGGAAAGACATGACCAGAGTGCATGTGACATTGGGCGCGACGCTGATGATGGTGATGGCCGCCTGCGGCGCCGAACCGCCGAACGCGCAAGACAGTGCCGCGGCCGTGCCCGCCGTCGTCGTCGACACTCCGCGCGCCGAATCGCAACCGTATGTCTATGTCACGGAATACGGCATCGGCGATCTGCGCGCCGGCATGACGTTGGCCCAGGCGGCGCGCGCGGCCGCCGGCATTCGTCTCATTCCCGGCACCGATTCCACCGAGTGCAGCTACCTGGAGTGGACCAACGCGCCGGCCGGTGTGCTGGTGATGTTCGATGAGGGAACGGTGGCGCGTATCGACATCGATTCCGTTGGTGTGCGAACGCAGGCCGGCGCGCAGGTGGGCGATAGCGAGGCGCGGATCGATAGCCTGTATGCAGGCCGGGTGACGACCACACCCCACAAGTACGAGGACGGACACTATCTCACGGTGACGTCTTTGCGCGCGGCCGACTCGCTGTTCCGCACCGTGTTCGAAACGGTTGGCGGCAAGGTGACGCGGTTTCGGGTAGGTCGCACCCCGCAAGTCGAGTACGTCGAAGGGTGTTCTTGACCTGTGCCCGTGACGTCAATCGCGGCGCTGGTTTTTCGCGTCGCCCAGACTGACGATGCGGCATCAATTGCCGCGCTGCGCTCCGCATCAGCGCGCGCTGACCGAGCGGTTCGGCATCGGGCACTGGTCCGGTGAACCGTCGGAGCGGGCCGTGCTGGCCGGATTTCGACAGGCCACGGTGATCCTCGCCATCGACGACGGCGGCCTCGTCGCCACCATGCGCCTGTCCACGCGCAAGCCATGGGCCATCGATCGCACGTTGTTCACGCCAGTCCCGCGTCCACTATACCTCACCGACATGGCCGTGCGTCCGTCATTGCAGCGGCGCGGCATCGGGCGGGCCTGTCTGACGGAAGCCGAGCGTGTCGCCCGCGCATTTCCGGCGCAGGCGATCTGGCTTGATGCGTATGACGCCGAGGCCGGCGCGGCGGAGTTCTATGCATCCTGCGGCTATCGCGAATGCGGGCGACGCACGTACCGGGAGACGCCACTGGTCTACTTTGAGCGCGCCGTCGACTCGTACCTGGCGTTCAGTGACTTGCCGTCGCGCAGTTGAGCGATGGTCTTCGCCACGCGCGTGACTTTCGTGTCTTCCCGCTTGGCATCGGCAATCCACTCGCAGTATTCGCGACGATGACTGGGGCTCAGGGCATCGAACGCCGCCTTCGCGGGTTTTGACTTGGAAAAGGCCGCCGCCAGCTCGGGCGGCACCACCACGGGCTTGGGCGTCTTGGCGCGTGGAGGCTTGGCCACGGCGATACCGGCGTCGTTGAGTGCCATCGCCTTTCGGATGTATCCCGTGATGGTCTTTGGCGACGGCAAGTCCTTGACGCTGGTGATGCGTCCGAACTGCCCCATGGCCGCGTCCGTGTCGCTCGCTTCCAGAATCAGCGCGCCTTTCCAGAATCGAAACGCGCAATGCGCCTTGAATGCGGCCATGCTGCACATCATTCCGCCATAGTCAAAGTGCGGGAAGCTCCACTTTATCGTTTCCTGCACGTCCGGACACGCGGTGTGCACAAGAGCCCGCAGGTGTTCAAGGATGGGCTGGGCAAACGGGGCGGACGTGGCGATGTAGGTGTCGATGCGGGGGTCGCGCATGCTCATGGTGCTCCAGAACCAGCGAAGGGTGACTGTTTGAACCGCGTGCGATGAACGACGTGCTCACGGCTGACGCCAGACCGCATCGCCGCTGGCGTTGCCAACTTTGTCGACGGCATTGATCACGATGGCATTGGTGGCACCCCCAACGCCGGTGGATGGAATGAAATGCGTATTCTGCGAGCCCGGCGCCACGCGCTGTGACCACGCCGTGCCGTTTCTCCAGCGAATCAACCACCAGGACAACGGTTTGCCAGAGGTGGCGGTCACGTCCACCCGCAGGGACGATGACGATCCCGACGATTTGTCCACGGCAACCTGCGGCGTCGGTGGTGCCACGCCATCCAGCCATGGTGTTGCGGGAGGAAGAGCAGGCGCGGCAAAGGTCGATGTCGAGAGCGTCGTCGTCAGCGCCCCGTGGTTGTCCCTGATGGACGTGGTGTTGTACAACACGGTGCCGGTTGGACCGCCCGTGGTAGCGCTGCGTTGGCGTGCCAGCTGGATTTGCGATGCGATTTCGGTGGCCGGGAATGCGCTACTGCTGCCGTCGGCCACCCGGTACGCCGCCAGCCCGGGCCACAGATGCCGCTGTCGCGTGTTCTGTTGCGTCCACCAGTCCAGCAATGCCGGAAAGCTCTGGCCGGTGGAGGCGATGCTCCAGTACAGTTGGGGCGCAAAGTAGTCCACCCATCCCTGCTGCAACCAGAAACGCGAGTCGGCATAGATGCTGCCGTAGGCGTCCAGGCCCGTGATCCCCGCAGGATTGCCGGGTCGCCAGATCCCGAACGGGCTGATGCCGACCCGCACCGTGTTGCGCTGCGCATGCGCTTCGACATACAGGCGCTCGACAAAGCGATTCACGTTGGCGCGTCGCCAGTCGGCGCGCGACAGCGCTCCGCCGCCGGCCTGATAGCGCCCGTACGAGGCACTGTCGGGGAAGTCCAGATTCGGGCAGCGCGTGTCGGGATACGGATAGAAGAAGTCATCCACATGCACGGCATCCACGTCATAGCGGGCAATGACGTCACGTACCACGCTGATGGCCTGCTGCTGCACAGCGTCCTCGGCAGGATCGAACCAGAGCTGCGTGCAATAGGGGCGTGTCAATTCCGGTCGGCGTCGCGCAAAGTGCAGCGGGTCCAGTCGCGCGCTGTCGCTGAGATTCGCCGCGCGGAACGGATTGAACCACGCATGTAACTCCACACCGCGCGCATGCGCCTCATTCACCGCATAGGCCAGCGGATCCCACCCCGGATCGACGCCTTGCGTGCCGGTCAGTGACCGGGACCACGGCTCCAGTGTCGACGGGAAGATCGCATCGCCTGCCGCGCGGACCTGCAGGATGACCGCGTTGAGCCCCGTGCTGCGCGCCACATCAAGGATGGTCGCGAGTTCCGTCTGCTGTGCGGTGAGACTCATCCCGGTGCGCGACGGCCAATCGATGTTGGCGACGGTCGCCACCCACAAACCGCGGAACTCGCGATTGATGGCAGGGACGGTCAGCGTCGTGGGCGGAGGAATCACCACGGCGGTAGGTCCGTCACTGCGGCAGGCAGCACTGAACAACAGGGCGATGGCAACAACTGTCAGCTTCGACCGGCGCGGGTATCTCATCCCTTGAAACAAACACCGTTCGGCGTTCCCTTCCATAGTCCCTTCCCGACCGCCCCCCAACCCCGCCTTCCATGCTTCGCGCGACGCGACCACATTCGTCCCGACTCCGTTCCGTCACGTTGCTGGCCGCTGGCATCGCACTCCTCGCCGATGCGGGAACCGGTGGCGCGCAAGGACGCGGCGCTGTGTCAACCGTGGCTCGTCCGCAGGGCACTGCGCAACGGAACGGCTTTTCCACCAGCCGGCTGGCGCGCGTGGATTCGCTCCTCGAGCAGACGGTGCGAGAGAACCGCGTGACCGGCGCCGTGGCGCTGGTCTTGCGCGACGACCGGGTGGTGTATGAGCGCGCCGTGGGCTGGGCCGACAAGGAAGCTGGTCGCCGCATGACCACTGATGCGCTGTTCCGCATTGCGTCGCAAACCAAAGCGCTGACCAGTGTGGCCGCGCTGATGCTGGTCGAGGAAGGGCGACTGACATTGGCCGATCCGGTCAGTCGATTCATTCCGTCGTTCCAGCGCACGCAGGTGGCGACGCGTTCAGACACCGGCGCCGTGCTGGTGCCTGTCCGACGTGCCATCACCATTCGCGACTTGCTCACACATACCGCCGGCATTTCGTACGGCACCGAAGGGCTGGTGGCCGCGCGGTATCAAGCCAAGGCACTCGGGCCGGCGGCTGGCTACGGGTGGTACACCGCCGACAAGGACGAGTCCGTGTGTGAAACGATGGACCGTCTGGGCACCCTGCCGTTCGCCGCGCAGCCCGGTGAGGCCTTCGTGTACGGATACAATACCGATCTGCTCGGCTGCATCGTCGAGCGCGCCTCGGGCCAACCCCTCGATGCGTTTCTGCGCGATCGACTCACCGCGCCATTGGGGATGTCCAGCACATCCTTCTTTGTCGCCCCGTCCTCACGCGATCGATTGAGCGCAGTCTACATGAACGATTCCACCGGCCACTCTGTCCGTGCGCCAGACGGTGCCCGGGGACAGGGTCACTATGTCGACGGTCCACGTCGCAATTTCGCTGGCGGCGCCGGCCTGGTGTCCACCGCGCGCGACTACGCGCGATTTTTGCAGATGGTCGCGCATCGCGGACTGTGGAATGGACAGCAGCTCCTTGCACCGCACACCGTCCGACTCATGACCACGAACCAGGTGGGCACCCTGCATTCCTCGGCGGGACTCGGGTTTGGGTTGGGTTTCGAAACCACTGACCGATACGGTGCCAACGGTCTGGCCTCGGAGGGGGCCTTCGGCTGGGGTGGTGCGTACGGTTCGACCTATCTGGTTGATCCGGCGGAAGGACTCATCCTGGTGTTCATGATGCAGCAGCTCCCGAACAGCAGCGACGTCGCCGCTCGCTTCCGCACACTCGTCTATCAGGCCCTGACCGACTCGCGCCTCAAGTAGCACCGCTGGGCTTGAGCTCAAGCAGCTCACGCACACGCGCCGCCAGATCGCGTATGTCGTATGGCTTTTGCAGGAGCATGACCCCTTCATCGAGCACACCATGATGGGCGATCCCGTCGTCGGCGTAGCCGGACACGAACAGCACGCGCAGGTCCGGACGTTCGCGCACCAATTGCTCGGCGAGCGCCGGACCGCTCATGTGCGGCATCGCCACGTCGGTCACCAGGGCATGAATGCGTCCGCGCTCGGCGCGAGATACTGTCAATGCAGCGGCGCCGCTTTCGGCCTCGATGACCCGATAGCCTTGACGGCGAAGGGCAGTGGCGGTCACGCCGCGCACCGGTGCGTCATCGTCCACCACCAATACCGTTTCGTGCCCAGTGGGTGTGATCGAGGGTTTGCGCTGGCGGGACGGGACAACGGCATCCTCGGTGATGGGCAGCAACACGCGTACGCACGTCCCGGCGCCTGGTGTGCTGTCGATCAAGATCGTGCCACCGGCCTGCGACACGATGCCGTACGAGGTGGCCAGTCCAAGACCGGTGCCCTTGCCCAGCCCCTTGGTGGTGAAGAACGGTTCAAACGCGCGATCCCGCACATCGTCGGGCATGCCCGTACCGGTGTCCCGCACACTGATTTCGGCCAACGGTCCTGTTGGCAACATCAAACTGTCGGCACGGGTCGACAACTCCGGTTCAACACGGCGGGTCTGGATCACCAGCGTTCCACCATCGGGCATTGCATCGCGGGCATTGACCGCCAAGTTCACGAGCACCTGATCCAGTTGCGCCGGGTCGACCCGCACATGCGGCGGATCATCGGCCAGCACCAGCGTCAGCTCGATCGACTCGCCAACAAGTCTGCCGACCAGCGGCGGCACGCGCTTCGCAAGCGTGTTGAGGTCGATCACCTGCGGTGCCACAACCTGCTTGCGGGCAAATCCCAGCAACTGGCGTGTGAGGGCATTTCCGGATTCGGCCGCCGAGCGGATCTGTTGCACACCGTCGGCGTAGCGCACATCACCGCCCAGGTCCATGGACAGCAACTCGGCCTGTCCCATGATCACCGTGAGCAGGTTGTTGAAATCATGCGCAATGCCACCGGCCAGTCGTCCGACACTTTCGATGCGCTGCGCCTGCCGCAGGTCATCCTCAAGCGTCTTGCGGTCGGTGATGTCGATGAAGATGCCGTTCCACAGTACACTGCCCTCGTCCGGCCCGCGTTGCGGCACGGCGTGTCCGCTCACCCAGCGCCAGCTTCCGGTTGAATGCACGTCCTGAATCCGAAACTCGTGAATCCACGGGGCCAATGAGTGATAGGAATGCATCAGGGACTGCTTGGTTGGCGCTATGTCGTCCGGATGCACCAGCGTCCACGCCGACTCCACGGTATCCAGCAGTTGTCGGGCTGACCGCCCCAGCAACTGTTCACTGAAATGACTGACAAAGATGAACCGATCGCGCCCCTGTGCATCGATCACATACTGGTACACGATGCCGGGCATGGCATTGGTGATCTGCTCCAACTGGCGATCGCTCTCGCGCAACGCGTGTTCCGCCGCGAGCGCGTGACTGATATCGTTGACCGCGAACACCACACCCTGCATCTGCCCATCCGCGCCACGCAGCGGCGCGCCGTTGACCGACAAGGGCATGCGGCGTCCGTCGGGCCACACGATGGCCATGCGCACGTCAAACACGGCGGTGCCCGACGCCACCACGCGACGGAAGGGCTGCATCTCGCGTGACCACTCCCCGCCATCGAGGGCGGCTTGCCGCCACACCGGCTTCAGGTAGCTGCGGGAGGACGGCGACGCCTTCTTCAACTGGAGGATGCTCTCCGCCCGGCGGTTCGCAAACACTATGTCGCCATCGGTGTCGACCATCAACACGCCGGCCACACTGGTGGCCAGGATCCCGTCCAGCAGATCACGTTCCGCTCGCTGTCGTTCGGCCTCTCGTTTGCTGTCACCGACATCGCGAATGGACGCCAGCAATCGACCGCCTTGCAGCAACCGCGCCGAGATTTCGATGTCGATGATCGTGCCATCGGCGCGAAACGCCGTACGATCCGTGCGAATCGTCTGTCCCGCGAACAGCGCATTCAACTGCAGGGGCAAATGCGCCTGCGAATCGGGGGTGATGATCGAGTCCACCGTGCGACCGATCGCCGCGCCCTTCGAATACCCGAACAGCCGCTCGGCGCGCGCATTCACATAGGTGACGCGCATTTCACTATCGGTCAACGCAATGGCGTCGCTCGACTCGTCCAGCAGTTCGCGAACACTGGCGGCGGCGCGCTCAAGTCGTTCCTCGCGCTCGTACGTGGCCAGCCGACTGCGGCGAAACAGGCCGGACATGGCTGAGGCCACAATCAGCAGCGTCGTGTTGGCGGCAAGGCGCACCAGTTCGGGCGAAGTGTGCGGGAACATGGCGCCAACGGGAGGCACCAGATGCGCCAGGGCGATGCTGCCCAGCGCCGCGACCACGGTTGGGCCAAAGCCGCCGGCGACCAGGGCCACCATCGCAAAGCCCGAAATGAACGGGTAGTACGCGCCGGTGGCACGGTGGACGGCCGCGGTGACCAGCGCGCCAAGGATGGCAGCCACCACGGCCCCAGCGTACCATCGAATGCGCGTCGTGCGCGCCCGCATCCGCTCTAACGTATCGGTCGCCGCCGTGCGGCCCACGCCTGTCAGTGGCGGTAGTCCTTCGATCGTCTCGAGGACGTCGACGTGCGCTGATCCCATCGCGGACTCCGCCCCGCTGGCCCAACCCCTCCATCGCTCGCTGACACGCCCGTCACCTGCTTCGGTTACGGTGCGGCCACCGGCTTAGGGGACAGTATATCACAGTTTCATGCCAAATTCCCCCCACGTCGGATGCCAACCGCGACTCAACCGACGGATCCTCTTGCACCGGCGCGTCTGACGAGCCATGCTCGGCCTATCATGCGCATCGGAATCGACCTCGGTGGGACCAAAATCGAAGGCCTCGCGCTGGACGACGACGGCACGGAACGCGCCCGACGCCGCGTCCCCACACCGGGCGACTACCCTGGGACCGTCGGCGAGATCGCGGCGCTGGTGGAGGCACTCGAAATCGAGGTCGGCGCCACGACCACCGTCGGCATAGGGATTCCCGGCGCGGTGACGCCCTCCACGGGCCTCGTCAAAAACGCCAACTCGGTCTGGCTCATTGGACAGCCTCTGGCCCGTGATCTCGAACAGCGACTCCACCGTCCCATTCGTGTCGCCAACGACGCCGACTGTTTCGCACTCTCCGAAGCCACGGATGGCGCCGCCGCCGGCGCGGCAACCGTATTCGGCGTCATCCTCGGCACCGGCGTCGGGGGCGGCATCGTGGTCAACGGCCGGTGCCTCGAGGGCCCCAATCTCATTTGCGGCGAATGGGGTCACAATCCGTTGCCGTGGCCAAAGGCCGACGAGTTTGAGGGGCCGTCGTGCTATTGCGGCAAGCGAGGGTGCATCGAAGCCTGGCTGTCGGGACCGGGGTTTGAACGAGATTTCGCGACCCGCTGCGGCGTGACCCGCTCGGCGCGATCGGCCCGAGAGATTGTCGCGGCGGCGCACTCGGGTGAACCGCTCGCGCGGGAGACGTTGGAGCGTTATCACGATCGGCTGGCCCGGGCCCTCGCATCGATCATCAATGTGCTCGACCCCTGGGTGATCGTTCTGGGTGGCGGTATGTCGAATACACCGGACCTGAGCGCCGCCGTCACGCAGCGCCTGCCGCACTGGGTGTTTTCCGATCAGGTGGCCACGCGCGTTGTCCGGAATCAGCATGGTGATTCCAGCGGCGTCCGTGGCGCCGCCTGGTTGTGGCCGCCCGCCACGCCGCCGTGAGTTTCTTCATGACCGTGCGCTCGTGGCCGCACGTGCTGGAGTGGACGCTGGGCATTTCGGCGCTGCTCGCCATAGGCGGTGTGCTGGTGGCGCGCGTGCTGCGACGCGCCGGGCGCCGGACGCTGTTCCGACATCGCGGTCGCATCGATCGCTACAAGTTCACGCGGAAATCGTACGTCATCGCCCATGTGTTGCGTGAGCCCGACGTGGCGCACGCCGTGCGCGTGCACGCCGCGGAACACGGCGAAAGTGAAACGGTGACCTGGGAACGCGTGCACCGGTATCTCGACGAGATTGTCCCGTTCTTCAACATTCTCGCGTACTACCGGCTTGGCTACAACGCCAGCCGGTTCGTGCTGGGGCTGTTCTACAAGGTGTCGGTGGAATACGAGCGACCCGATCCGTTTCGCGGCCTGCCCCGCGACTCGGTGGTGATCTACCTGATGAATCACCGTTCCAACGCCGACTATGTGCTGGTGGCGTACGTGATGATGGGTGCGGTGTCCATCTCGTACGCGGTCGGCGAATGGGCGCGCGCGTTTCCGCTGGAATATCTGTTCAAGAGCTTCGGTTCGTACTTCATCCGACGCCGCTATCGTGAACCGCTGTACCATGCCGTCCTGCAAGCCTACGTCCAACTGATTACGCGCAATCAGGTCACGCAGGGCATCTTTCCCGAAGGCGGCCTGACGCGCGACGGTGCGCTGCGGCCGGCGAAGATCGGCCTGCTGGACTACGCCATCGGCGTAGCGCGCGACCCCGCCGTTCGTGCGCGCATGTACGTGGTGCCCGTCGGCATCAACTACGACCGCGTGTTGGAAGATCGCTCACTGCTGCGCGAATTGGAGTTGCATGCGCAGCGACCGGTCACGTCGCGACTGGCGCAGGTGCGCGAAGTGGGACGGTTCCTGTTCTGGAACGGCACCCGCGTGCTGACCGGACGCTGGCGCCGCTATGGACGCGCCGCCGTCACGATCGGCGCGCCAGTGGCGATTGATACCTGGCTCACCTCGTTGGAGCATGACGGAGTGTCCCTGTTCACGCTGCCTCGCGCCGACCGGTTGTCGCGACTGCAGGGCTTCTGCGATCAGGTTCTGGCCCGCATCGGCGCCATCATTCCCGTCACGCCGGTGCCATTGGCCTGCGCGGCGCTGCAGAGTTTCGATGCCGACTTCATTCCGCGCGCGCAACTGCTGGAACGCATGGAGGCCATGCGCGACGTGTTGCAGGAGCTGAATGGCCGAATTGTCCGCGCCGATGGCGATATCGCGGAGACCTTCGACCGAGCGTACCGGATGCTGCGCATGCGCCGCATCATCGCCCGCGCCGGCGACGGGTACCTGGTGCTCCCCAAGGGACGTGCGCTGATCACCTATTACGCCAACAGCATCGTGCCGCTGCTGGGGCCGTTCGCGGCCGGGGTCAAGGCGAGAGACCGCCTGCCAGTGGACGAGGCGATGTACTGAAAAGAGACGGGAGAAGGGGAGACGGGAGACGGGAGACGCGGCGAGACACAACTTGCCGGTTGGACGTCTCCCGTCTCCTGTCTCCAGTCTCCCTTCTTTTTTCACCTCCCCTGCGACTATGATTGAACCCTGCCCCCCTGTCCCTCCTGCTGGCCCATCGTATAACGGCTATTACCCCGGCCTTTGAAGCCGGTGATCTTGGTTCGATTCCAAGTGGGCCTATCCAGCTGTCGATTCCCGGTTTGCCCCGTCTGAAACGCCCCAAGTACTCCCGTCCCAGCCCTGAATTGGATAGCTTTAGGGGCTGCCGGGTGGTACTTCCAGTGGCGCCAGCACTTTTCAATTCGAGGGACGGAGCCGCCGCGCCCGCACGGGTACCGGCGACACTCCGCCCCCTTCGTTACGACCTCGACCCATCGAGACGTTCGCATGGACGCACAGACCAGCGCTCGCGGCTTCAAGATTCTCGCCGGCACTTCCAATCGGCCGCTGGCCGAGGAGGTGGCGAAGGTGCTGGGAGCGGAGCTGTGCAAGGTGACGTGCAGTCGTTTCGCCGACGGCGAGGTGTTTGTCCGCATCGACGAGAATATCCGTGGTGCCGACGTCTTTGTGGTCCAGTCCACCAATCCGCCGGCAGAAAACATGATGGAGCTGCTGCTCCTCATCGACGCCGCGCGACGCGCGTCGGCGGCTCGCGTAACCGCCGTCATGCCCTACTTCGGCTACGCGCGTCAGGACCGCAAGGATCAGCCGCGCGTGGCCATCGGCGCCAAGCTGGTGGCCAACATCATTGAAAAGGCCGGCGCCGATCGCGTCCTCGGGCTGGACCTGCACGCCCATCAGTTGCAGGGCTTCTTTGACGTCCCGGTCGACCATCTGTACGCCGCGCCGGTGTTCACGAACTACTTCCGCAAGAAGGAACTCCGGGACCTGTGCGTGGTCGCCCCCGATGTCGGGTCGGCCAAGATGGCGCGCGGATTTGCCAAGCGGTTGGATGCCACGTTTGCCATCATCGACAAACGGCGCCCCAAGGCCAACGTGGCCGAAGTGATGAATGTGGTCGGTGAAGTGGAGGGACGCGATTGTCTCATCCCCGACGACATGATCGACACCGCAGGCACCGTCTCCGAGGCCGCCCGCGCGCTCAAGAATCTCGGCGCCAACGACATCTACGTGTGCGCCACGCATGCCTTGTTTTCCGGTCCGGCAGTGGAACGCCTCAACGCCGCACCGATCACCGAAGTCGTGGTCACCGACACGATCAACCTGCCACCCGAGCGCCGCTTTGATTCACTGCGCGTGCTCTCGGTGGGCGAGTTGCTCGCGAAGGCGATCCGGTTCACACACGCCGATCAGTCGGTGAGTGTGTTGTTTGAGTGAAGAAGTACCTGGTACCTAGTACTTAGTACTTAGTACTTAGTCCTTGGTACTTGGTACTTGGTACTTGGTACTTGGTTCTTGGTTCTTAGTACTTGTCTCAGGCCGGGCCGACGGAAATCCCGTTACTCCCGTTCCGACTTTTCTCCAGGGTTCTATCATGGCTACTGTAGCACTTTCCGCGACCGTCCGTACCGAGAATGGCAAGGGCGCGGCGCGCAAGATTCGTCAGGCGGGCAACATTCCGTCGGTCATTTACGGACATGGTCGTGAGCCGCAGTCGCTGCTCACGAACGCGCGCGAAACCGAGCGCCTGCTCAAGGGCATCGCCACCAGCGCTACCGTCATTGAACTGAGCATCGAAGGCAAGGTGGCGCGCACGCTCATCCGCGAAATCCAGCGCCATCCGTTCAAGCGGCATATCATGCACATCGACTTCCAGGAACTGGTGGCCGGTGAGACCGTGTCGGTGCGCTGCCCCATCGCCTACGTCGGCGTGCCCGATGGCGTGCGGCATGAAGGCGGTCTGCTCGACCAGATCATGCATGAGCTCCACATCGAAGTCGATCCGTCCAACATCCCCAACCACATCGACGTCGATGTGTCGGGACTCAAGCTGGGCAAGTCGCTGCACGTGGGCGACCTGACCATGCCGGCTGGCATCAAGGTGATGGATGACGCCGATATGACCGTGTGCGTGGTGCAGGCGCCGAAGACCGCCACGGATGCGGTGGTGGCCGACGGCGCGCCCGAACCCGAACTCATTCGCAAGGTCAAGCCGGACGACGAGAAGTAAGTCCGGGCACCTGCCCATTCAGTCGTTCAACACGGGGCGCGGGATTCGCTCAGCATGGTCACACCACGCTGGCGCATTCCGCGCCCCGCTCGTCTCCCCCGCATGAAAGTCATTGTCGGACTCGGCAATCCCGGACGCGAGTACGAAGGCACCCGCCACAATGTCGGCTGGTGGCTGGTCGATCACCTTGCCCGTCGCTGGCACTTCGAGTCGTGGAAAAAGGACGGCGACAGCCTCTCGGCCACCGGCCTGGTTGGCACCAAAAAGGTCAAGCTCATGAAGCCGCAGACGTACATGAATCTCAGCGGCGGCGTGTTGCGACCGGTCTTGCGGCGTGACGGATTCGTCGTCGCGCAGGATCTCTTGATTATCGTCGACGAGTTGGCCGTTCCTGTCGGCGAGTTTCGGTTGCGCGCCGCCGGCAGCGCTGGCGGGCACAACGGGCTCAAGAGCGTCGAGGCGCACACCAAGACCCAGATGTACCCGCGGCTTCGTATTGGTATTCGCCCGGTGGATGAACGTCGCACCATCGGCGACATGGCCGATTTCGTGCTGCACACCATGCCGCGCGACGAGCGTGAGCTGGTGGAAGGGATTTTCGAAAAGGTGACGCAAGCCGTCGAGCTGTGGATTGCCGAGGGCACCGAGAAGGCCGTGAGCACGATGGGCCGCTAACCGGCTAGCCGAACGCGGGGGCCGTCGGCACCTTCTCGTCCCAGCCACGTGCCGCTGGCCCCACGCACGCGATTCCACACCGTACGCCAGGATACAGTCCCACATGCCCTTCAAACTCGTGCGTCGTGCGCTCGTTGGGAGCCTCGTCTGGGCCGCCGCGGCCTGTGGTGATCGCGGTGACGGTGACGTGGCCGCGCTCGGACAGCCAGTGGCGATTGAGACGCCGGCGCCGATGGGATCGAACACGCCGTCGCTGGTCACGCGACCAGACGGCACCACCCTATTGTCCTGGACCGAGCGACGCGCCGATTCCTCTATCGCGATTCGGGTGGCCGGCTTTCGCGCGGCGCAATGGGATACCACGCGCACGATTGGTGAGGGGCGACCGTTCTTTGTGAACTGGGCCGACTTCCCGTCGGTCACGGTGCTGGGCAACGGCGCGCTGGCCGCACACTGGCTGGAGCGTGAGGGCACCAGCAAGTATGCCTATGGCATTCGCGTGGTGCGTTCGAATGACAGCGGACGCACCTGGAGCGCACCCGTTACGCCGCACACCGACGGATTGCCGGCGGAGCATGGGTTTGTCACACTGTGGCCCGACGGCGTCGATGGGTTGGGTGTGGCGTGGCTTGACGGCCGCAAGAGCGCAATGCCCGACAGCGTCAAGGAAACCACCGTGCGCACGGCCGTGGTGGCCGCGGATGGGTCCCTGCAGCGTGAAGCACTACTGGATGCGCGAAGCTGCGACTGTTGCCAGGTGGTCAGTGCCGCCACGCGCAGCGGACATGTCGTGGTATACCGCAATCGATCGGCGGAGGAGATTCGCGACATCGTGGCGGTGCGCACGCAAGGCACTGGGTGGAGCGAGCCGGTCACGGTGCATGCCGACAACTGGCATTATCCAGGGTGTCCGGTGAATGGACCGTCGGTAGTGGCGCGAGGCGACACGGTGGTGGTGGCCTGGTTCACGGCCGCGAATGACACCGCACGCGTGCTGGTGGCGCGCAGTGTCGACGGGGGCGCCACGTTCGGGCCGCCCACGCGCGTGGACGATGGTGACCCACTGGGTCGCGTGGCGGTGGTGTTCGACCGTGCGGGCGATGCGGTCGTGGCGTGGATGGAACGGCGCACACCGGAAACCTCCGATGTCCGCGTGCGTAGAATTGCCGGTGGTCAACGGTCAGCGTCGCAAACGGTGACCACTACATCGGCCGCCCGACAGAGCGGATTCCCGCGCTTGGCGGTGGTAGCCGACACTTTGATGGTCGCCTGGACGGCCGTGGCGCCGTCGTTACAGGTTCGCATGGCGCAGCTTCAACTCTTCTCACACACCCCACGATGAAACGTTTCGCCGTCTTCTCTGGCGTACTCGTAGTGCCCGTGCTGCTTGGTGCACAGGACGCCCCCAAGCCGCAAACAGTGGGCGCCGCGCCGGCCCCTGTCACCACGTTGCCGCTCAAGCTCGCGCCCAAGCCCACCAAGGCCGCCATCACCGCTGAAGACCTCATGACGCGGTTGTACGTCTTTGCCGACGACTCCATGATGGGTCGCGAAGCGGGGACCCTGGGCAGCGTCAAGGCCACCGACTATCTGGCGGCGGAAGCCAAGCGCATCGGACTGATTCCCGCCGGTGATAATGGCACCTACTTCCAGACGTTGCCGCTCAAGCAGCGCAAGGTCGATCCCATGAGCACGTTCATGGCCGGCACCGCGCCACTCGCGTTTGGCAAGGACTGGGCCGTGGGTGGGCAATCGACGTTCAACAAGGAGAATCTGGAAACGGTGTACGGTGGCGTGTACGGCGACACGGTCAACCGCATCACATCGGAACAGGCGGCCGGTAAACTGGTGGTGATGTCGGTGCCACTGACGGGTCCCGCCATCAATGGCGCCGTGCAATCACCCGAGTCACCGGTGCCGGCCAGCGCCGCCGCCGTGGCGTTGCTCTTGCCGGGGCAAGTCATGCCGCAGGTGGCAGCCTATATGCATCGTGCCGGCATCACGGTGGCAGACGGTCCACCCGAGCCACTGCGCGTGTTCCTCGCCGCCGGTGCCGCCAGCATGATCTTCACCAAGGCGCTCAACGAACTGGTGATTGGTGACGCGGGGGCCAAGGTCGCGATGAACGCCATCGTCACTATGACCGACAACGAATTCCCGGCGCGCAATGTCGTGGGCATCCTGCCCGGCAGCGACCCGGTGCTCAAGAATCAGTACGTCGCCGTGGGCGCGCACAGCGATCATGAAGGCATGTCGCGCACCGCCCTCGCGCACGACTCCATGCTGGTGTTCAATCGCATCGTGCGACCGGGTGGCGCCGAAGACGGGGGCAAGAAGGCCACTCCCGAGCAGGTGACGCAGATCAACGCCGAGCTGGTGGAACTGCGCAAGAAGACCCCGGCGCGCAGCGACTCGGTTTTCAACGGCGCGGACGACGACGGTTCCGGTTCAGTAGCGGTGCTGGAGATTGCCGAGTCGATGGCAGCGGCGAAAACCAAACCCAAGCGCTCAACCTTGTTCGTCTGGCACGTGGGCGAGGAGAAAGGGCTGTGGGGCTCGCACTTCTTCACCGAACACTCCACCGTCCCGCGCGACTCGATCGTGGCGCAGCTGAACATGGACATGGTGGGTCGTGGCGCGCCATCAGACCAGACGGGCATGACCAAGGACGGAAAGGAACTGCGCGGTGGCCCCGACTATCTGCAGTTGGTCGGTTCGCGTCGCCTTTCCACCGAGCTGGGCGACATGGTCGATCGCATCAACACGGGCAAGAAGCACGGCTTCACGTTCGATTACGCGATGGATGCGAACGACCACCCGATGAACATCTACTGCCGCAGCGATCACTACGAGTACGCCAAGTTCGGCATTCCGGTCACCTTCTTCACCACCGGCGGCCACTCGGCCTATCACCAGCTCACCGACGAGCCGCAGTACATCGACTATCCGCACATGACGCGCGTGGCAAAGCTGGTGGCCGATATCGCACTGGAACTGGGCAATGGCGCCAAGCGGCCATTGGTGGACAAGCCGCTGCTGGATCCCAAGGGAACGTGTAAGCAGTAGTACCGAGGACCGAGGACCGAGTACCAAGTACCGAGTACCTGGTACCTGGTACTTGGTACTTGGTACTTGGTAATTGGTCCTTGGTCCTTGGTCCTCAGTACTGAGTTAGTCCCACCCTCATCACTTCGTCCACCGTTTCGACACTCAGTGCAAGTGACGTGACGGTGGTCGACTGGATGCGTCGCAACTGTCGATACCCGATGGTCGTGCCGGTCGCAATGACGGATGGTGATGCCCCGCCGCTGGACAGCGACCACTTCGACACCCGCTGTCCCTTGGCGATGTCCTCGCGCAGGTCAATCACCGACACCGACTGCGGTGTCGGGAAGCGCAGGGTCAGTACGCCTGACGTCTTGCCGGTGGTGCGCCACGTGGTGCGTTCGTGCGGCACCTCGCGGGCGAACATCGCGTCCAGTGCCGCGCGCATGCCGACCAGTCGCGCCACGTCGGTGTCGTGCAGCAGTCCGTCGCGCGTGGGTGGCACGTTCAGCAGCAGTTTCGAGTTGCGCCCCACGCTGGTGAAGTACAGTCCCA
Organism: Gemmatimonadaceae bacterium; assembly: GCA_016720905.1. Taxonomy (NCBI): domain Bacteria; kingdom Pseudomonadati; phylum Gemmatimonadota; class Gemmatimonadia; order Gemmatimonadales; family Gemmatimonadaceae; species Gemmatimonadaceae bacterium. The sequence continues at coordinate 144,467 of JADKJT010000011.1, forward strand.
CCAGATTGTCCACCGTGCGCACGCGCGTGTCCTCGGCGGGGTGATAAAACCAGCCCGGTCGAATCGACACGTCGGTCTCGCCCGGACGCCACACCGATCCGTCGGCGTGTCCTTCCTGCAGCGCGCGAATCACGTTGTCGCCGCTGGCCCCGATGTACGGCACCGATTCCGGCCGAATCGTGCTCCAGTTGGTTTCGCCGGCCACACCGCTTTCGTTGCCGATCCAGCGCACATCCGGACCCGCGTCCGAGAACATCACGGCACCGGGCTGCAGCGTGCGCACCAGCGCCCAGTTGCGCGGCCAGTCGTACACCTGACGCTTGCCGTTGGGCCCTTCCCCATTGGCACCGTCAAACCACACTTCGCTGATCGTGCCGTAACGCGTGAGCAGTTCAGTGAGTTGCGCCACGTAGACGTCGTTGTAGCGGGTTGAATCGCCGTAGGCGGGATGATTGCGGTCCCACGGAGAGCAGTAGAGACCCGCCTTGAGTCCCTCGGCGCGACAGGCCTCCACAAACTCCCGCACCACATCGCCCTTCCCGTCTTTCCACGGACTCGAGGCCACGGAATGGGTGGTGGTGGCGGTGGGCCACAGGCAGAAGCCGTCGTGGTGCTTGGCGGTAAGGATCATCGCCTTGGCACCGGCAGCCTTGGCGGCCCGCGCCCACTGCCGCGCATCGAGGCGCGAAGGATTGAAGCTGGACGGCGATTCCTTGCCGTCCCCCCATTCGCGATCGCTGAAGGTATTGACCCCGAAATGCAGGAACAGCGCCAGTTCATCCCGTTGCCAGGCCAATTGCGCCGCGGACGGTCGAGGCCGGTCGGGGGCGACGCCCGTCTCCGTCCACGAATGGGCCAGCAGGCGAGACGGACCAAGGCCGACCACCGCCGCCGACCCGGCCAGTCCGATGGCCAGGTCTTTGAGGAGGGCGCGCCGATCCGGCGAGTCGGGGTTCGATGATGGAGTGCTCATCCGGCTACGCTATCGCCTGAGGCACCACTTCGCACCTCATTTTCGGGACTTTGGGCGATTTCGCGCGCGGGGACCAATCGCGCTCGGCCCGTTTGGCGACTATCATTGCCATCAGTTTCGCCCACCCGTGACGCGGGACATGTCGGAAGGCCGATTGGAATGCCACCAGCCGCCCCGTCACCGCAATTCCTCCGACTCTCACTCCATGTTCGAGAATCTTCCGCTGCTCGCGTTCGGCGCGGGCTTGGTTGGCCTGATCGTGACCTTCGTGACTTTTGCCGGCGTGAAGCGCCAGCCGGCCGGCACGCAAGCGATGCAGGATCTGGCTCACGAAATTCACGTCGGCGCCATGGCGTTTCTGCGCGCCGAGTACGTGGTGCTCATCCCCTTCATGCTGGTGGTCGCGGGTCTGCTGGGCTGGACCATCGGCGTCAAGACCGGCATCGCCTACGTGATCGGCGGCTGCATGTCGATTGCCAGCGGCTGGATTGGCATGCAGGGCGCCACGGCCGCCAATGTGCGCACGGCTGAAGCGGCGCGCTCGAGCGGTCAGGCAGCGGCGTTGCGCATTGCCTTCGGTGGCGGTTCCATCATGGGACTCGCCGTGGCGTCGCTGGGGCTGGCCGGTGTGGCCGCGGTATTTGCGTTCCTGGCCAAGACCGAGATGACCGGCGACGCGAAGATGTTTTCTGAGATCATTTCCGGCTTTGCCATGGGCGCCTCGTCGATCGCGCTGTTTGCGCGCGTGGGTGGCGGCATCTTCACGAAAGCCGCGGACGTCGGCGCGGATCTCGTGGGCAAGGTTGAAGCGGGCATTCCCGAGGACGACCCGCGCAATCCGGCTACGATCGCCGATAACGTGGGTGACAATGTCGGTGACGTCGCCGGTCTTGGCGCGGACATCTTCGAGAGCTATGTCGGTGGCATCATCGCCGCGATTGCCCTGGCCGCGACCAGTACGCTCATCCCCGACACCTCGCGACTCGACGCCATGTTGTTGCCGGTGGCCTACACGGCCGCGGGGCTGGTGGCGTCGCTGATCGGCATCTTCATGATGCGCATCCTGGCCAAGGGCAATCCGGCCAGCGCGCTGCGACTGGTCACGTTCATCGCGGCCGGCCTGTTCCTCGTGTTCGCGTATTTCCTCACCTCGATGTTCCCGCTCAACATGACCAGCGACACCGGCGCGATGTTCCCGGTCCTGGGACCGTTCTGGGCGGTGGTTGCCGGTACAGTGGCGGGTATCTCGATTGGACTGGTCACCGAGTACTACACGGCCGCGGGCCCGGTCCGCCGCATTGCCGAAGCGTCCCAAACCGGTCCGGCCACGAACATCATTGCGGGATTGGCCGTCGGCATGGAAAGCTGCGTCGTGCCGGTTGTACTCATTTGCGGCGCGATCTATGTGTCATACTTCACGTCGGGCCTGTACGGCATCGCCATTGCTTCCGTTGGTATGCTGGCGACAGTTGGCGTCACGATGTCGGTGGATGCGTACGGACCAATTTCCGATAACGCCGGCGGCATCGCCGAGATGAGTCATCTCGGTCCGGAAGTCCGCAAGATCACCGACGGCCTGGACGCGCTGGGCAACACCACGGCCGCCATCGGCAAGGGTTTTGCCATTGGTTCCGCTGCGCTCACCGCACTCGCGCTGTTCTCGGCATACGCCTCGGCGGTGAATCTGACCACGCTCAACCTGGTCGATCCGATGGTCGTGATCGGCATGTTCATCGGCGGCGTGGTGCCCTTCTTTGTGGGCGCAACCACGATGACCGCGGTTGGTCGCGCAGCACAGGGGATGGTGGAAGAAGTGCGCCGTCAGTTCCGCGAGATCCCGGGCCTGCTGGAAGGCAAGCCGGGTGTGAAGCCGGACTCGGCGCGCTGCGTGGAGATCTCCACCAAGGCCGCCATTCGCGAGATGATTCTTCCCGGTTTGGTTGCCGTGTTGCTTCCCGTCCTGGTGGGCAAGTTCATCGGCGTGAAAGCGCTGGGTGGCCTGCTGGCCGGTGCCACGGTAACCGGTGTGATGATGGCGCTGTTCATGGCCAACGCCGGCGGCGCGTGGGACAACGCCAAGAAGATGATTGAAGGCGGCATCCTGGGCGGCAAAGGCTCCGATCCGCACAAAGCGGCCGTTGTGGGTGACACCGTCGGCGACCCGTTCAAGGACACCAGCGGCCCGGCCATGAACATCCTCATCAAGCTCATGTCGGTGGTGAGCCTGGTGCTGGCGCCGTGGTTTTTGAGGTAGGTAAGTACTTAGTACCAAGTACTTAGTACCAAGTACCAAGTACCAGGTACTGAGTACTGAGTACTGAGTACTGAGTACTGAGTTCTGAGTACTGAGTTCTGAGTTCTCAGTCGCCCAGCGTGCGCGCGCGTGCATGCTGGGCGCAGACCCACCTTTGCAGGCTCTTGGTCATGCGACTGACAGCCGCGGCCTCGGCGGCGAGAACGTTGTAGACGGCAGGCTCGAGAAGCGCAACTTTTCTGGCGTGCGACAGTCGACTCTGTGTCTCGGTCGCGGAGCCGATGGCAATCCTGAGGAAGCGCGCATACTGCGGCCATGTTCCCGACCCCGCGCCCTCAGCGATGTTCGCGGCTATGGAGACGGCGTTATCCCGAAGCTGCCCGCGCAGCTTAATGTCTTGTCGCCATCGCCGTGTGTCCGTGGCAAGGTAGATATCCACTGCAAGCGCCTCGGCACGTTGCCACGCGGTCGACTTCGTGAAGTCATGGAATTCGTGTACGATCATGAGCCCACGATATCACCGTCGGCCGCCATACGCGTCACCCCAATCCCCCAACCCACTACATTTCACTGCATAGACCAAGTACCAAGTACTAGGTACTAGGTACTAGGTACCTAGTACTAAGTACTAAGTACTAGGTACTCAGTTCCCCCCCTTCGTCCCTTCTCCGTGCTCCGTCTCGGTATCGTTGGCCTTCCCAACGTCGGCAAGTCCACGCTGTTCAATGCGCTCACGTCGGCCAAGGCGGAAGCGGCCAACTATCCGTTCTGCACGGTCGATCCGAACATCGGCATGGTGGAGGTGCCGGACGAACGGCTGGCCAAGCTGACCGAGATCGTACAGCCCAAACGCGTCGTGCCGGCGGTCGTGGAGTTCGTCGACATCGCGGGACTGGTGAAGGGCGCGTCGCAGGGTGAGGGGCTGGGGAACAAGTTCCTGCAGAACATCCGCGAGACCGATGCCATCGTGCATGTGGTTCGCTGCTTCGAAGATCCCGATGTCACGCATGTCATGGGGTCACCCGATCCCGCGCGTGACAAGGAGATCATCGAGCTCGAACTGGCCCTGAGCGATCTGGCGACCGTCGAGAAACGCCTGGACAAAGTGAAGCGCGCGGCGAAGTCGAACGACAAGGACGCGGTGGCGGAGTTGCCGGGGCTTGAAGCGGCGTTTGCCGCACTGTCCGATGGCAAGCCGCTGTGGCGGGCCGGTCTGGCACCGGCGGCAATGGCCAGCCTGAAAGGGCTGCAACTGCTCACGGCCAAGCCGGTGTTGTATGCGGCCAATGTGACGGACGCCGAACTGTCGGGCGAGGAAGGGCCGTACCTCAAGGCGTTGCGCGCGGCGGTGGCCGGTGAACATGCCGAGGTGGTGCCGCTCTCGGCGAAGATTGAGGCGGAGCTTTCGGAATTGCCGCCGGAAGAGCGCTCGGAATTTCTCGAATCACTGGGTATCGAATCGGCAGGACTCGATCGACTGATCCGCGCCGGGTACCACCTGCTGGGTTTGCAGACGTACTTCACGGCGGGCGTTCAGGAAGTGCGCGCCTGGACCATCCATCAGGGTGACACGGCACCGGTCGCGGCGGGCGTCATCCACACCGACTTCGAAAAGGGATTCATCCGGGCCGAGACCATCGCCTACGACGATTTCGTGCTGCATCAGGGCTCGAAGAACGCCCGTACCAAGGGCGCGCTGCGATCGGAAGGCAAGGACTATGTGGTGAAGGACGGTGACGTCCTCAACTTCCTGTTCAACGTCTGAGTTCAGGTTCCACGTGCCTCCCACCAGCCGTCGTGTGATCCATTCCGGACATTGGGGTGTAGTAGCGCGAATGCCCCGAGCCATCCACCGACTCCTCGCAGGAGCCCTGCTGTTGCTGGGTGCCTCGTCCCCGGCAGCTGCCAGACAGTCAACCGACGCGCCGCCCATCGCCGCTGCCTCGCCTCGCCTGCCGTCCGAAGCGGCCACCGTGCCGTTTCACGTGGGTGAAAAGCTGGAGTACGACGTGAAGTTCGGCTCCATCAAAGTGGGCAGCGGCAGCATGGAAGTCCGCGATTTTGCGGACGTGCGTGGCACGACCACCTGGCACACCGTATTCCTGATTTCAGGCGGCATTCCATTCTACCGCGTCAACGACCGATATGAGTCGTGGTTTGACGTCGTCACGCTCAGCACACGCCGCTACCACCAGGATATCGACGAGGGGAGTTACGAACCCAAGCGGCACTACGAGTTCTTCACCGAACGCGGGATGTATCAGGAGAACGACAAGCCCGAGCTACCCACGGTGGCCCTGCCGTTGGACGACGGGTCGTTTTTGTACTTCGTGCGCACCATCCCGCTGGAAGTCGGCAAGGAATACAGCCTGTCGCGCTACTTCAAGCCCGACGCCAACCCAGTGGTCATCAAGGTGCTGCGCCGCGAGACCGTCAAGGTGCCGGCCGGGACATTCAACACCGTGGTGCTGCAGCCCACATTCAAGTCCAAGGGACTGTTCGGCGAAGGGGGCAAGGCCGAAGTGTGGGTCACCGACGATGATCGGCGCATGATGGTGCAGATGAAGTCGAGGCTCAGCGTCGGTTCCATCAACCTGTCGCTGCGCAACCACAACACCAAGGCGCCCAAGTAACCTTCACGCCAATGGCGTGATGCACTCCGCATCGTCGGTGCGCGGGCTGTTGACCCGCGTGCTCACCGGCCACGCCAGCATGGGCCCCGCATACGGTTGCACGAGGGACTGCGCGACGGCCGGTCGGGTGGACGGATCCAGCCACGCCTCGTAGTGGTCCGGGGGCATGATCACCGGCATGCGATCATGAATGGGCGCCATCACGGCATTCGGCTCCGTGGTGATGATCGCACACGTGATGAGCGGCTCGGCACCGGGATCGTGCTTCGGCGTCCACTGTTCCCAGATGGCGCCAAAGGCGAACGGCTCATCGTCCGGCAGACGGATACACCACGGTTGTTTGACTTTCTGCCCCGCGATCACCTGCCACTCATAGAACAGATCGACGGGCATGAGACCGCGACGTTGCCGGAAGGCGGCGCGAAAGGACGGCTTGGTGGCCACCGTGTCGCCGCGAGCATTCGCCAGTCGGTTGCCGATGGAGGGATCATCAGCCCAGAACGGCACCAATCCCCATCGCGCCAACAGCGCGTCGCGGCCACCTGACGTTTCGCGCACCAACGGCACCGGTTGCGATGGCGTGAGGTTGAATCGCGCCGTCAACAGGGGTAGCGCCGCGCCAAACGGCAGTGTGCCCAATCGAGCCGGGTTTCCGAATCCATAGCGTCCGCACATGGCGTGGATCTGCACTGCGCGGCGCGCCATGGCAAGTCCACTGCCGTTTGCCAGGGAACGAGCGCTGGGCGCGCCAGCGCGTGATGTACGTCACGGACTCGCGGATCCACTGTCATGCCGGTGGTCGGCGGTCGCCTGTCGTACGAACGTCGTCACCTCGTGAATGCACGCCGCCGCCAACGCGCCAACAGCGTTCCCGTGCCCTTCACCAGGAGATCTCCAATGCACCTGCGTCTCGTTCATTCGACGCCTCGCCTCACGCGGCGGCGCGGCGCACGGCGCCGTCAGGAGCGTCCGTCGCTGGCCGTCGCGGTTGCCCGCTCGTTGGCCCTTGCCCTGTTCATCATGTTGACGATGCTGTCGCAGGTCGCGCGCGGACAAGGTGCGCCACCGGCCGCCGCTGCGAAGGGCTCCCCATCGACTGGCTCGGCATCGACCGGCTCGGCATCGACCGGCTCGGCATCGACCGGCTCGGCATCGACGGCTGCGTCGCACGGCGAACCGGGCGTGGGCAGCGCGCTGCGCCGATCGGCCGATCGTCATGGGCTCTGGGGATCGCTGGGGATCGGGCGCGCGACGGCGGGCCTGCACTGTGACGCCTGCGTGCGCGAGACCACGCGCGCGTACGCGGTGCACGGGACCCTTGGCGTGCGACTGTCGTCACGTTTTCTGGTGGGTGCCGAAACGTTTGCGTGGCTGGACGTGATTGGCGGAGGCGTCGATCGCATCGCGCGCGGCACGTATCTGGTGGCGCGCACCTATCCGTTCGAGGGATCGCCGCTGTTCCTGCATGGCGGACTGGGTGTGGCCAGCTTCCAGGTGAACGACGGCACCGTGGCGTTCACCACGCGCTCGCCGTCGCTGTCCATCGCGGCCGGCTACGACTGGCGTGTTGGCGAATTCACCGTCACGCCAACGCTCACCGCGTTGACCTCCACCGGTGGACGACTCAATAGCGATCGCACCGGCAACGCCGTCACCAGCAATGCGCGACTGGGGATGTTGCGCACGTCGGTGGCGCTGTCGTGGTTTCGCTGATGCGCGCCGCGCTGATCGCATCGGTCTGCGTGTTGGGCGTGTGGGCCTGCGCGGACGCCCCCATGACCGCCGTCACTCCCGAGGCGCTGGCCGCCGCGCCGGCGTCGCGCGCGTTCGGCATCTGGACACCCGGCAAGACCGACACCTGTTCGCCCGACGTGCACAATCGCTACGCCACCATTGGTCCCGACGGCAAGAAGTACCCCACCTGGCATCCTCCCGTCGATCCGCTCTCCGGCTGCGTGTTCGGTCATGAGCACGGCCGGGATCCGCACGGATCGGATTTGTACCGCGACGTGGGTGACCTGCCCTTCGCGTATGCCAACGAACAACTCGACGCCGCCAATCTCGGCATGACACGACATGAGGACCACGTCGGTCACAAGGTGGAGTGGGAGAATGACGTGCGCATCCGGCCGGGCGGGAATGCCGGCGCCGCGTTTGAAGTGGTGTGCGATGTGCTCGTCAAGCTGCATCAGGGCACGCACTCCAAGGACGCGTTCACGAACAACCTGCACGAACTGATCTATCACATCAAATGCAACGACCGCACGGAAATGCACGTGACGATCATGAGCGCGATCGGTCGACCGGGTGAATTCGTGAGTGCCTGCGGAGGCACCGTGCAGGCCGGCACGGCCTCGCCGCCCAATGCGCCAACCGGCGGCGGCCATCGACGCATTCCCGATGCGAACTGCATTCTGTCGCGCATTCTGGTGGGTCCGGGACAACGCTCCGATTTCGGCGTCCTGCATGAAAGCTGGGAAACATCCAACGAGGTGAGAACCGCTGACGGCCAGCGACTGGCGGCGTTCAATCCGTACTTCCAGGTGTTTCGGCCCAGTCGCTATTTCGATCCGGCCGTGGTCGGCGTGGTGGGTCGGCCGACCGCCCTGTGCGCGATGGCCATCGGTGATCGACAGGCGCGCAGTTCGGAGTGCGATGGCCTCACGTCACCCGTGAATGGGTCACTGCTGAGTGTGGACTTCGACGACCCGCGCTCCGGGTTCAATGGCTCCCGTCGGCAGGTGGACATCAACGACAACGTGCTGACCAACGGCGGCGGCCCGACCATCTGGTACTCGGACCCTTTCGGACGAAATGCCCGGACCACGCCGTTTCCGGGGAGCATCCGACAGATGATCGCGTCGGTGAACAACGACTACGGCGTGGGGGTGAACGGTCCGGTGATTGGCGGGGACCGGGTCTACGGCGGGACGGGGACCAGGGCGCCAAACTGAGGTTGCCCCGTCCCTCCCCCTCAGGTATCCTTCATGGCTCTACGGGTCGGACATCTCGTTCGGCCCACCCTCCTCCTGCGGACCGGCACTGCGGGGGGCACTTCAGACCACAGGGAGAAATAGCCGAGTGGCAAAACTCAAGATCCGCCGCCTTCCAACGCGGCGCTATGAGGCCGTCTACATCTTCGAATCAGCACTCGAAGATGCGGCCATCGCCGAAAAGCTCGACAAGCTGCATGCGCTGCTTGGGGTGACCGAGCCGATTGAATACGAGCACTGGGCGCGTCGCGCCCTGGCGTACAAGATCGGTCGTCACGAGAACGGCTACTACGTTATCGCGCACTATACCATCGATCCGAAAGTCCTTCCGGAATTCGAGCGCGCGCTGAAGCTGGATGACACGGTCATCCGCTACCTGATCACGCTGCACGAGCACGAGCTCGGTGCGCCGAAGCTGACCGATGAAGAACTCGCGTCGCGTCGCCGCATGATTGATGATGACGATGACGACGAGGAATAGCTGATGCGCCGACAGAAGAAGCCCTGCCCGGTCACGGAAGCAGGCATTCGCTACGTGGACTACAAGGACGACCGTCTCCTCGCCCGCTTTATCACGGACTACGGCAAGATCCTGCCCAGCCGGTTGAGCGGTGTTGACGCGCGCCATCAGCGTCAGCTGTCGCGCGCGATCAAGAAGGCGCGTTTCCTGGCGCTGTTGCCGTACGTGAAGGGACAGACGGGCTGATATGACCGGAGCGGTCGCGCCGGATTCCGCCGCGACGGCTCCCAGGGAGCGCGGGTGGCGGTGGTTTGTGCTGGCGCTACTGCTGATGGTGGTGGTGACGGCGGCACCCGGTTGGACGCCGGCATTGGCACTGCTGGGTGGAACGGTGCGGTTGCTGTTGCCCATCGAGCAGTTCGCCCTGTTGGTGCTGGTCGCGATCGCCTCGTGCTCGGTGGTCGGCTGGTGGGCGGGTGGACGGTTCTCGGTCGCGGTGCTGTGGGTGGCCATGTCGGTGTGGGTGGTGTGGAAGTTGCCACTGCCCTTCGCCGGCTACGGTGCATTCCTCCGTGGCTGGTCCCTCAGCATCGGCGCATCGTTTGGACTGATTTGTTTGACCACGCGGGCGCGTCCGTTTCTCGGTCGCGCCCTGGCGGCCACGGCTCTTGCGGCCATGGTGACCATCGCGGGGCTTGTCACTCGAGCCCCTGCGGCGGGGGCGTTCGACGCGGCGACGCGGATGCTCGGCACCGAGTATCAGCGGCGCGTGCAGGAATCGTTGGACACGTGGAAGGCGCGTACCGAGTCGGTGGCGTGGCGTGCCTTTGTGGGTCAGGCGCCAGCGGCAGCCGCGCGAGCGGAGCAGATGGCGACGACGCTCGGATCGCTGGGCGATGCCGGCCCGTCGCGGTCCAACGGCGGTTTGACGGCGCGGGGGCCGTTGCTGATGCTGGCACCGGCGCTGTTGTGTTTGGAGTCGTTGTTGGCGCTCGGCCTTGGCTGGGCGGCCTATCATCGGCTGTCGAGAATTCGCATCGGGCCTCCGCTCGCCGCGCTTCGCGATCTCCGGTTCAACGATCAGCTGGTGTGGGGCCTGGTGGTGGGAGCGACGTTGATGCTCCTGCCGACACTCGCCGAGTGGCGGGCTGCCGGCGCCAACCTCATTTGTTTTTTCGGTACCCTGTACGCCCTTCGGGGGGTCGGCGTACTGACGTGGTGGATCCCTGATCGCGCGGCGGCACTGGTGCCGCTCGCGCTGGTGGTTCTGGTTCCTCTCCTCGGTCCGGTCGTGGTGCTGGCAGCGGTGCTGGCCACTACGTTCGCACTGGGACTAGGCGATACTTGGCGCGATTTCCGTGCCGGTGCTCAAGCGCGCCGGCCTGGATCGCTCCGCTGACCCGGAGTTTCTCATGGAAGTCATTCTTCGCAACGCCGTCGACAAGCTGGGGCATCCGGGTGACATCGTGACCGTGTCGCCTGGCTATGCTCGCAACTACCTCCTTCCCCGTGGCTTCGCGTTTGAGGCCACCGCCGGCAATCGGAAGCGCATCGCGCTCGAGAAGAGCCGTCTTGAGGCGCTCGAGAACGAGCGGATCGCGGCCGCCCAGACCATTGCCGACAAGCTCGGCGAAGTCTCGGTGACCTTTGCCGCCCGAGTCGGCGATGAAGGCAAGCTGTTCGGCTCGGTCACCACGGCCGACATCGCGCACCAGCTGGAGCTGCAGGGCTACAAGGTCGAAAAGCGCCAGATCGAGCTCAATGAGCCGATCAAGGCGCTGGGTGTCTATCGTGTGGGCGTCCGCCTGCACGCCGACGTGAAGCCCGAAATCAAGGTGTGGGTCATCAAGCAGTAAGGTCCGACCAACCGCAGGAATACGACCGGGGGTGCGCAGAAATGGCACCCCCGGTTGTCATTCCCCCCCTGTCCAGCACCCTGTGCACCGCGCAACCTTCAGGGAGCGCGTGGGTACCGCCACGGTGGAACCGTGACCCCGCCTCCTCTCTTCACTTCGTAGATGCCTGAACGTCCCATCAGTCCCGGCGATTCCATCGCGCGCCGCGCGGCCGTGCTCGCCGCGGATCTCAAGGCCACCGACATTGTGGTGCTGGATCTGCGGGGTGTGACGGACATGACCGACTTCTTTGTTATTGCCAGTGGCACCTCCGACACGCATGTCCGGGCAATCGCCGATCACATACAGGCAGGGCTGAAGGCCTCTGGCGTGTCTACCAGTGTGACGGAGGGGCTCACGGACGGCCGGTGGGCGGTTCTGGACTATCTGGACTGCATCATCCACGTCTTTCACCCGACGTTGCGGCAATACTATCAACTCGAGCGGTTATGGGGCGACGCGAAGCCCGTGGCGCTCGAGGCAGGATCTCATCGTCCCGAATTCTCTCGCGCCGCACGATAGTCGGCCGGAGCAGTTCGAGGGCTTCATCAGGGGGAGTCCGGTGATCTCGACCGCACGATGCTTCACCCGCCGCAGGGCTCGGCTGGCAGTGGGACTGGCGGCGCTCATCAGCGCCGCCGGTGCCACACCGCTGGCCGCGCAAGGCTACTTCGGCCAGAACCAGGTGCAGTACGACCGGCTGCGCTGGAAGGTGATCGAGACCGAGCATTTCCTGGTGCACTACTATCCGGAAATCGGCGACGTGGCGCCCGACGCGGCGCGCATGGCCGAACGGTCGTATGCGCGCCTGTCGCGGCTGATGTCCCATCAGTTCCGCGAGAAGAAGCCCATCATGCTGTTCGGCTCCACGGGCGATTTTGCGCAGAGCAACGTGTTCGGCGATCTGGGCGAGGGCACCGGCGGTGTCACCGATCCCCTGCGACAGCGCATGGCGCAGTTCTTCACCGGCGACTGGGCCAGTTTCGAGCACGTGCTGCAGCACGAAATGGTGCACGTGTTCCAGTTCGACATCTTTTCGCGCGGGCGCGCGGGCGCCGGACTGCAGAATCTGGCGCAGGTCAATCCGCCGCTGTGGTTCATGGAAGGGCTGGCCGAGTACTTCTCCATTGGCGACAAGCATCCGTGGACCGATGCCTGGGTGCGCGACGCCGTGGTCAACGGCACGTTGCCCAGCATCCAGCAAATGATGGAACGCCCCGACAAATACTTCCCGTATCGCTACGGGTTGTCGGTGTGGCAGTACGTCGGCGCGCGATGGGGCGACGAGGTGATCGGCGAGGTCATGAACGCGGTCCCGTCACTGGGCATCGATCGGGCGTTTCGCCGAGAGATCGGGATGTCGCTGGATGAACTCAGCAACGAGTGGAAGCAGGCGATGCAATCGAAGTACCTGCCCGTGGTGGCGGAGCTCGACCGTCCACGCTCGTTTGCCGAACCGCTGTTGTCACAACGCCGGTCGAAGAGCATTGCCAACCTGTTCGTCGCGCCGTCGCTCTCGCCCGACGGCAAATACATCACGTACATCGCCTACGGCAGCCTGCTGCGCGGCGAGGTGTTCCCCGATCTGTATCTGGCCGACGCCGAAACCGGCAAGCGTCTCGCGCGCCTGGTCAAGACCACCACGAATCCCGATTTCGAACAGCTGCGGTTCATCTACTCGCAGCCGGAGTTCTCACCGGACGGGAAGACGCTGGCCTTCACCGGCCAACGCGGTGGACGCGACGTGCTGTATCTGCTGGACGTGAAATCACGCAAGGTGACCAAGCGATTCGATCTGCCGCTCGATCAGATCTCCAGCCCCAGCTTCTCACCGGACGGGCGTCGCATCGCGTTCAGCGGCATGCATCAGGGGATGAGCGATCTCTACACGGTGTCGCTCGATCAACCGGGATTCCAACAACTGACGAAGGATTCGTACGGCGATCTGCAGCCACAGTGGTCACCGGACGGCCAGGCCATTGCGTTTGCCAGTGATCGCGGCGAAGAGACTGATTTCGGCATTCTGAAGGTGGGCAAGCTCAAGATCTCGGTGCTCGACCTCGCCAGCAACAAGGTGACGGTGCTCCCCAATCAGGCGGGCTTGAACATCAACCCGCAGTGGGCGCCGGACGGCCGCTCCATCGCCTATCTCACCGATCGCACGGGCATCTCCAACCTGTTCCTGTACGACCTGGACGCGAAGGAGCAGTACCAGTTGACGAACGTGCTGGGCGCCATCAACGCGGTGGCCGAACTCTCTCCCGCCATTTCGTGGGCGCACGGTGCCGACGTGCTGGCATTCGTGTACTACGAAAAGGGCGAGCACGCCATCTGGCGCGTGAAGAATCCGCGCGCGCTCAAGAAGGCACCGTTCCGTGAACCGGTGGTGGTGGCGCAGGCGGGCGTCGCACCGAGCGCGACACCGGCGTCAGGCGCGACGACCGCCACGTCCGCAGCGGCCAGCCTGACCGCGCACCTGCGCATCGGCAGTGTGCGCGACACGACAAAGTCGCGGCAGTCATTCTATCGACCGCAGAACTCGAATGCCCGCGTGTCGGCCGAACTGCCGGTATCCGCCGTCGTGCGGGCCTCGGAAACCGTCAGTGTGCGCGCCCTGATGGACAGCTTTGATTTCAATCTTCCGGACACCACGCGCTTTCGTGATTCGAAGTACAAGACGCGCTTCTCACCGGAATACGTGGCGCAACCGTCCATCGGCTATCAGCAGGGTGGTTTCGGGCAGGGCACATTCGGCGGCACGACCATCATTCTCAGCGATCTGCTGGGTGATCACCGGCTCGCGTTGTCGGGGGCCATCAATGGCCAGTTGAGTGACGCCCAGGTGTTCGTGGGCTACACGAGCATGGGCCGGCGCCTGCAATACGCCACCGGCCTCACCCAACAGCCCATCTATCTGCTGTCGAACTACAACGAGACGCCGGTTGGCAACAACCAGTTCGTGCAGTCGCAGGAAATCGTGCGACTGGTGTTGCGCGAGGTGTTCCTGTCGGGGCTGTATCCGCTCAATCGTTTCACGCGGTTCGAGTTGGGGGCGCGTTTTCAGAATATCGACCAGCAGGTGTTCCCGATCTCGCGCACCGTCGACTACAACTACGGGGTGGCCAGCGGCTACCAGCGCGGTGACACGCGCAACGTGGCATCGGCCAACACCATCTCGCCGTATCTGGCGTGGATCACCGACAACACGCTGTTCGGATACACCGGCCCGATTTCAGGCACGCGCGCGCGATTGCAGGTGGATCCCAGCGTCGGCACCTGGCGGTGGACGGAGTATCTCGTGGACGTCCGCCACTACACACCGTTGCTGTTCAACTATATCACGTTTGCCACGCGTGTCGTTGGCAGCATGGCCGTGGGGCGCGACGAACTGCGATTCCCCAAGTGGCTGGCGCGTCCGGATTTCATTCGCGGCTACAACCGCGACAACTTTGGCGCCGTGCAGTGCAGCGGACTCCCCACGGATGACGGCTCGCAGTGCAACACGGTGGAGACCATCGGCAGCCGGGTCGCTTTCGCGAACGCAGAACTGCGCTTCCCGATCGTTCGCCAGTTGGGTTCCAAACTCCCCATCGGCTTGCCGCCGCTGGACGGGTTGCTGTTCTACGATGCCGGTGTCGCGTGGTCCGCCGGACAAACGGTGCTGGCCAAGGAACCCAGCAACTACGACTTCAGCAAGCAGCGGGCCCTGCTGCAGAGCTACGGATTCGGGTTCCGTCTCAACCTGTTCAACATCGCCATCGTGCGGTGGGACTGGGCCGTGCCGGTGAACCGCCCGGGCCAGAAGGGATTCGGGACGTGGTTCTTCGGAGCAAGTTACTGAAAACAGTACTAAGTACTAAGTACTAGGTACCGAGTACTAAGTACTGAGTACTCAGTATTTCGTACTCCCCACCGCACATCCCAGCCACTTCCCCCCTGGCGTGCAGTCGGGGAACGATTGTTTGGGCGGCACCAGCGCACGGACGCTGTCCGCTTCACGCGTGCGCTGCTGGCCGGTTAGGGCGTCGGCCAGTGAGCGTCGTACGCGTGGCAGCATCGAATCGAGATCGTGGGTGACCGGCAGGGCGGCCAGGCTCTGGCGGAATTCCTGTTCCGCATCGCTCCAGCGGCCTTGCTGCAAATGCGTGAGCCCCAGATAAAAGTGGCTGAACACCACGGCCACCGGCACTTGTTGACTGTTCGTGCGTTGTTGCGCCAGATGCCCGACGCTATCGGCCACGTCCCACTCGCGGCGAGCCCAAGCGGCTTCCATGCGCATCATCGCATATCCCGTCAGTTCCTCGGCGGCGATATCGGGCAGCGACGAAACGATGTCCCACGAGCGGATGGCCAGCACCTGCTGCCCGTCACGATCGCCGCGGGCGCCGGCAATACTCGCGGCCTTGGCCGTGAGTGCGGCAATCGCCAGCGAGGTGTCGCCGTAGGCCCGGCGGAATCCCGGCATGACGCGCTGCAGCAGCGAGTCGGCCTGCGCCACCTGACCCAGCACCAACAATCCCTCGATTTCACACCCGGTGGCGAACAGACGTTCGAGTGACACTTGCGCCTGCATCTGGTCGGTGAAGGCCGCGATCCGACGGCAGCGCTGCACGTATTCACGCGGGTCACGGCGCAACCATGATGACGTCTGCGCCAGCGTCGCCTCGGCCCGGGCGCGCGACATCGACACCGGTGCGGCGCGCGACTTGTCGTACTCCAGGGCGGCCTTGGCGATAGAGTCGGCTTCGCGCACCGCACCGGTGGCCAGGCGAACATTGGCCAATGCGGCCATGGCTTTGACATGCAGTTCAGGCTCGTCGAGGGCGCGTCCTTCCAGGGCGATGAGCGCTTCACGCAACGTGGGCTCGGCGCGTCGCGGGCCTTCCAGCCGGAACTCCGCGATGGCGAGTTCGAGACTCGCGGCGGCAAACTCCGTGGTGCGCACCCCATACGCCTGACGGGAAAGCTGCTGCGCGGAATCGAGCACGTCCACCGCCTCGCGCACGCGGCCCTGCGCAGTGAAGTTCGCGCCGATTGCCGTGTACAGTCGCGCGCGAATGCGCGCATCACCGGGGAACTGACGCGGCACTTGCCGCAGCGCGCTATCGAGCAACTGCGCGACGGTACCACGCGGACCCACGCGCACCAGCGGATCGCTGGACGAGGCGTCCGGTCCCGCGACCAGGCGCGCCATGAAGTCGGCAGCGCGTTCCGATCGTTCGGCCTCCAGCTGTCGCGCGCGCGACTGTCCGGCAATCGTGACCAGGCTGCCCACCAGCACCGTCGCGATGGTCGTGACCGATGCCACCAGTGCGCGACGTCGTCGCACGAAGGCGCGCGCACGATAGGACAGCGTGTCCGGTCGGGCGAGCACCCGGTCGCGCCGGAGATAGCGCAGCACATCGTCGGACAGTGCGGCGGCGGAGACATAGCGCCTCTCCGGTTCGTGGCGCATCGCCATGCGGACAATCGCTTCAAGTTCGCCGGTCAACGCGCGACGCAACTTGTCGTTGTCGGCGAATCCACGGACACGCGCCACCTCCTGACGCGCATCCGGACTCAGCGTGGTCGCGAGATCTCCCGGTTCGGCGCCTGTCAACAACAAGTACAGCAGCACGCCCAGCGCGTAGACATCAGTGAGCGTGGAGACGACACCACCCGCCAGTTGCTCCGGCGCCGCAAATGCGCGCGTAAACGGTGACAGCCCCGCTTCCGTGAGCGTCCCTTCACCGCGCGGATCGTCCAGCAGCTTGGCCACGCCAAAGTCGAGCAGCTTGACGGTGCCGTCGGTGGTGACGAACACGTTGGTCGGCTTGATGTCGCGGTGCACGACCAGATGGCGGTGCGCGAATTGCACGGCGGAGCACACCTGACGAAACAGATCGAGTCGTGCCGGCAGGCTGAGGTGGTGATCGTCACAGTAGCGATCGATGGGCACGCCATCGACGAATTCCATGGCCAGCCACGGTGTGCCTTCCACCGTCGAACCACCGTCCAGCAACTGGGCAATGTTGGGATGCTGCAGACCGGCCAGGATCTGACGTTCCGATCGAAAGCGTTGCAGCAACACGTCGCTGTCGGCCCCGCGCCAGATCGTCTTGATGGCGACCCGCTGCTGATAGCTGTCGTCAACGCGCACGGACTCGTATACCGCGCCCATCCCGCCGCGCCCGACCTGTCGGACAATTTCGTACGGCCCCAGTCGGCGTCCCACCAACGACGCCGACACCACCGGCTCCGCCACGGGCAGCGCATTCGGTTCGAATCGATCGACCACCGCATCGGCCGCGATCAGCAGCGAACGGACCTCCTCACGGATGGTCGAAGGGAGGGATTCATCCGCGAGCACGCGGTCCCGCTCGTCCTGGTCGGCCGCCTCGAGCCGAGTCCAGAGCGCCTTGACCGCCGCCCAGTCTGACTCGGATGCTGGCGGGGGCGAGGGATGGGATGGCATGCGGGGGAATATGACGCCTGCGGCTCCCGGAGTTAGGGCAAAGGGTGGTGATCGGACTCACCAGAGCCGATCACCGCCCCGGCCGATGGTTGGGAGTTCCCCCTCCCCGCCCCCCCCGCGCGGGGGTAGTTTTCCACCGTGCGCACGCTCATCGCGTCGGCGCTCTTGGCTCTCGCGTGCGGCTGTGCTGATCGCCCGTCCCGCCCCTCCGGAGCAGACGCCACTCCCAGTATCCCCGGTGGTCCCGATCCCGTCGTGCTGCGCGTTGCGCGGGACGGCGGTATTCTGACGGCCTATCGCTACCCCGCCTTGGACTCCGTGCTGTGGAAATCGGGGTCGCGCGCCCCGGCTCTCGCTGCGGTCATCGCCTTTGGCGCCGAGGACGGATATCTGGCGGCGATGGATGCGCAGCGGGCTCCGGTACGCGTCGACCTGCGATTGGGCGTGGTCACCAGCAGTCGCGATTCCGGTCAACTGGTCCTTTCGTCGTCCGATGGTGCGGCGATTTATGCACTGACGCGGGCGGGTGAGATCACACGATTCACCCCCTCCGGTGGCGACTGGAAGTTCAAGCCGACGTTGCCGGCGTCGGCCCTGTTTGCGCAGGCCGACGGATCGCTCATCGTCGCCGGCGCGAGTGGATCGAAGGCGGTAGTGTGGCGCATTCGTCCCCCCGGCCAGGAGATCGTCGATACGATCTCCTTCGACGTCGGGGGCAAGGCCGGTGCCAACGCGGCGATGATCGCCGCCACGGCGGGCAGTCTGGGAGATCGGATATTCTTCGGCGCCAACGAATCGGTGATCGCCGTGCGGTCACGGGATATGCAAAAGGCGCTCGAAATTGATTTGGGGGACCCTGTGCGCGCCCTCGTGGCGACACCCAGTGGCGATCGGCTGTTTGCGGCGCTCGACGACAATCGGTCGGTGCGCATCATCGATCGGTTTGAAGAACGCGTGACCGGCAAGATCAAGTTGCCGGCAGCACCGACCGCCCTGCGCATGGACCCACTCGGGCGCATGTTGCTGGCGCGGGGACCGGCCGATTCCGTGTATGTCGTGAGTCTTGCCGACGATGGGGTTCGCGGCACCGTCCGCTCGGCGTGGCGCGCGGATTTGCCCATGGTGCTGGCCGACGGTGCGATTGCCATGGCCCGGGGAGGCGATGTGGTGATCACCAAGGCACCCACATTGGACGATGGCCGCAGCATTGCCCGTGGCGCACAGGATTTCTGGCATAGCTTCCGCTGGAACGGCTTCCGCCCGCGGGCGGCCGGACTCGATCAGCCGGTGCAATTCCGCACGTCGGCACCGCGCGATTCCACCGACTTGGTGGATACGGCGTCGGTGACGAAGCTGGACAGTGCCATGCAGGCCTCGTTCACGGTATCCTTCGCCGCCGTCCAGAACGAGAAGACGGCGCGTGATCTCGTCTCACGCATTCGAGTCGATGGGCAGGCGCCGCGCATCACCACGTCAGAACGCAACGGGACCACGTTGTATCGGGTGGTCATGGGACCGTATCCTACCCGAGCCGAAGCCGACCGGGTGGGTAGGGCGTCCGGTCAGAGCTACTGGATTTTTGAGGGAACGCCATGACCGGTATTCCGGCCGTACTGCCTACATCCTGGGAAAACGAAGGGCAACGGCTTTCGCCGCTGCTCGACAACGTCTGTGCGGCCGTGGTGGCCGGAACCGATGCGAACGTTGCGGCGGCGTTGGCGATTGGTATCGCGCGGGCGCAGGGGGCACGTCGTCGCGTGGCGATTGCCGATCTGGTTGGTGAATGTGCGCCACTGGAAGCGCTCAATCGCAGCGATGATCCGCACGGCATTTCCGACAGCTTTCTGTATGGGGTGTCACTCAACCGCATTGCCCGGCAGGTCAACGCGGCGGGCAGCGTATTCCTGATGCCCAGCGGCACCGAAGCGGTGGCCCTTGAGGCGGTCTACGCGAACGACAGATGGCGTCGGCTGGCCGCAGGATTTCATCAGGTGGGGGCACTGCTGCTGGTCGTTGCCGTGCCGGGCACACCGGGATTTGCTGAGCTGTGCGGCTACGTGGGTTCGTTGCTGCCGGTTGGTGACACCACCTTCCCCATGCCACCAGGCGTGGCGATCATCGCTCCGCCTCCACCGCCAGCACCGCCACCACCACCGGCACCGCCTCGGGAAAAGGCGGCGCGCGCCCGACAGGCCGCAGTGGAAAGCAACGATGGTCGACGCCGCAAGGTGATTGCCACGATCGTCGCACTCGGCGCAATCGGCATTGCCATTGGCGCGTTCTGGTCGGAGATCGTGACGCGACTGCCGGCACCGGTCGCCGGCTGGTTTGCGCGTCCGACCGCCGACACCAGCACGATGCTCGTCAAACCCACGCCGATGGATACGGTGAGCCGAGCCGACAGTGCCGTGCTCGACTCGGCCGGCCGCGCCGCCCTTGCGACCGGAATCGCGGGAGACAGCACGATGCCAATGGGTGGCCCTATTCCGGACATCGCGAATCCGGCGGATTCGGCGATCGCCGCGCGCTACGCCATCTTCTACTCGTCGGCCAACACGCGGCGAGAAGCACTGGCCGATACCCGATTGACGACGCAGCCTGCACTGGCTGTGGCACCCGTGATGCTCGATGGCGCCGCGTGGTTCCGGGTGTTCATCGGAGCATCGGCCGATCGGGATGGCGCCAACATTTTGCTGGCCCAGTTACGCGCCGCCAAGATCCTCAGTGGCGGCAATGTGACCGTGGTGCCCTTTGCCTTGCGACTGGAGGGTGGCGTGTCGGCAACAACAGTTGCGACGCGTCTGGCCGACTACGGCAAGCGCGGCATTCTGGCATATGCGCTGCAGCAGGGCAACGGCAGCGCGACACTGTACACCGGCGCGTTCGAATCGCCTGGTCAGGCAACGACGTTGGCGGATTCATTGCGCACACTGGGGATCACACCGGTGTTGGCTTACCGAACAGGGAGAGCGTTCTAGTGCGGTTGACGAAGCTGGAAGTTCACGGGTTCAAGGCGTTTGCGGATCATACCGAGTTCCTGTTCGAACGCGGCGTGACGGCAATTGTGGGCCCGAATGGCAGTGGAAAGTCCAACGTGTCCGATGCGGTGCGCTGGGTGCTGGGCGAGCAGCGCGCCCGCGCGATGCGTGGCGCCAAGATGGAAGACGTCATCTTCCATGGATCGTCGGCGCGAAAAGCGGTGAACATGGCGGAAGTCTCACTGCACTTCGAGAACAACGACGGCGAGTTGCCCGTCCCGTTCAAGGAAGTGGTGTTGACACGCCGGTTGCTACGTTCGGGCGAAAGCGAATACCTGCTCAATCGCGCGCCATGCCGATTGCGCGACATCCAGGATCTGGTGCGCGGGACCGGACTCGGTGCCGACTCGGGCGTGGTCATCGAAAGCCGCATGATCGATGCCCTGCTGTCCGATCGTCCCGACGACCGTCGTGAGTTGTTCGAAGAGGCGGCCGGCGTGGGTCTGTATCGCGATCGACGTCGCAGCGCGGAGCGGCGCCTGGACGAAACCACCGTGGATCTGGCCCGACTCGACGACCTGATTTCCGAAGTGCAGAGTCAGGTGCGGTCGCTGGCGCGTCAGCGTCGCCGTGCCGAGCGTCATGCCGAACTGACGGCGCGACGCTTTCAGGTGGAGCTGTCGCTGGCCACACGCGAGATGGCGGCGTGGCACGATGAGTTGGCCGCTCTGGAAGGCCGACTGGTGGAACTGTCGGCTGGTGTGCCCGACGCGGACGCGTCGATTCATACGGCGGAGTCGGCACGGGAAGTGGCGCACAGTGCGCGCGCCACCGCCGAAGGCAGTCGCGTGGAGTTGGCGCGACTGGCGGCGGAGCAGCGCGAGAAATCGCAGCGATTGGAGCGCGAACTGGCCGTGGCCGAGGAGCGCCAGCGCAGCACCATGCAGCGCCGCGAACGCGCCGAGGAGGAGCGTCGCGAGAACGAGGCCTTCGGTCGCCGCTTGCGCGATGATCGCGAGCGAGCCGCGACCGACAAGAGCACGCTCGAGCGCGAATTATCCGACGCCGGCGAGGCGCTGGAACAGCGGGTGGCCGCAGAACAAACCACGCGCGAAGCCGTACAACGCGCGCGGGCGGTGGTGGATCAGTTGGAGCGTCAGGTGCGTGATCATCGCGACCAGGCCCGTCGACTGGAACTGGATCGCGAAGGCGCGGGTCGTGAACACGCCGAGACGCAGCAACGGCGCGAAGCGCTGGAAATCGAGCGGCAACAGTTGGCCGATGCGCTGACGTCGGCCGAGCGCGAGTTGTTGGCGGCACGCGAGCAGATTCACGTGACCGCCGGTCATCTACGTGATGCGCAGATGGCGTTGGAAGGCGCGCGTTTGGCGGCCGCGACGGCGCGTACCGCCGATGCGGAGTCGCGCAGCGCGTTTGCCGCCGCGGTAGCGGCACACACTGCCCTGGAGGGACGTCGCCACGCGCTGGAAGGGCTGGAGCGTGAGCGCGTGGGGTTGGCACCGTCGGCCGCCAAGTTGCTCAAGGAACGCGAACGATTTGGCGACGGCGCGGTGCTGGGGCCGCTCACCGACTTCGTCACCGCCGACGGCGAAGCGGCGAAGCTGGTGGAGCGCTATCTGGGCGCCACGATGCACGCGATTGTCGTGCGTGACGCCGATGCCGCGCGCGCCGTGCGGCGGTGGCATACCGAAACGCAACCGGGACCGCTGCTGCTGTTGCCGCTGGATGTCGTGTCAGAAATGAGTGCCGAGGCCGACACACTGTCCAGCAGTGTGCAGGCCAGCGGACCGGCCGCGCGTTGGGTGCGGGCCTTGCTGGGCAAAGTGCGGGCGCTGGATGGCGGTGAGGCGTTTGTCGATGATCGCGGCGCGGTGTTCCTGCCCGGAACCTCGTCGGGCGTGGGACCGCTGCAGCGCCGGGCGGAGCTCACGCGGCTGGAAGCCGACATGGCCATGGCCGATACCACGCGCGCCGCGGCGGTGATGGCGGCCGACGCCGCGCGTCTGGCGCTTGGCGAAGCCGAGCGCGCCCAGCAGGCGGCGGTTGATGCGTCGAATCGGGCGCAGCAGGAATCGCGACGCGCTGACGAAGTGCACAATGAAGTGGAACGTCGTCGCGAACGCGCTGATCGCGAGTTGCAGCAATCGAGCGCCCTGGCCGAACGTCTGGTGACGCGACTGAGCGAACTGGACGCACGCGCGCAGCAGTTGTCGGAACAGGCCGCGGCGCTGGGAGTGCGGGCGGGCGAAGCCGATACCGATATCGCCGACGCACGCGCGCACCTCACCGAGGCGGAGAAGGAACAGGAGCAGGCGCGCGATGCGCGCGCCACGTGGCAGGTGGCCCAGGCGCAGGCGCAGGCGCGACTGTCGGTGGCCATCGATCGCGAGAAGCGACTGCTGGAAGAAGACTCCACCGCCGCCGCGCGCATGGAGTCGCTGGCGCACGAGCTCTCGTCGTTGTCGGACGCCGATCAGCAACTGGCCGAGCAACTCGCGGCCTGGCGCACCGAACTCGAAACCGAGCAGAAATCACTGGCCGACGCCGATGGCCGGCTGGCCGATGCCGAGCGGGCCGTGGCCGCGGCCACCGTGGCCCTCGATGCCGCGGAAGCGCAGTTGGATGAGGCGCGTCGTCGGGCCAGCGCGTTGGGCGAACAGTTGCACGGCGCGCAATTGCGTCACACGGAACTGGCCGGACGCCGCGAGGCCATTCGCCAGCGTCTGGAAACCGAATGGCGACGGTCGCTGGAAGACCTGATGTCGGGGTTCGTGGAACTCGATCTCGAAACCGACCTGCTGCGCACCGAGGCGCAGCAGTTGCGCGAGTCGCTGGACGAACTCGGTCCGGTCAATCCGCTCGCCATCGAGGAACACGAGGAGGAGCAGCGTCGTCTGGAATTCCTCACCAGCCAGCGCAACGACCTCGTGTCCGCCAAGCAATCGCTGCATCAGGCGATTCGCGAGATTGACAGCACGGCGCGCGAACTGTTTCTCGCCACGTTCTCGCAGGTGCGCGAGAACTTCCGTCAGATCTTCCTCACGCTCTTTGGCGGCGGCGAGTGCGACTTGCGCCTGGAGAACCCCGACGCGCCGCTGGATTGCGACATCGAGATTCACGCGTCGCCGCGCGGCAAGAAGACGCAGCGCATTCACCTGCTGTCCAGCGGCGAGCGCGCGCTGGTGGCGTTGTCGCTGCTCTTCGGCATCTTCCTCACCAAGCCCAGCCCGTTCTGTCTGCTGGACGAAGTGGATGCGCCGCTGGATGACCAGAACATCGGCCGCTTCGTGAAGATGCTCAACCAGTTCAAGTCGCGCACCCAGTTCATTGTGATCACGCACAATCCGCGCACCACCACCGAGGCGGCGGACGCCGTGTACGGCGTGACCATGCAGGAGCCGGGTGTGTCGTCCATCGTGGCGGTGCGCTTGCGCGGCGGCGCGGTGCTGGACGAAGGTGCCGCCGACGCGTCAACGTCGGACGCGCCGTCGTCGCCAGATGGTGGCGACGAACCGGTGCCTGACGACAA
This sequence comes from Gemmatimonadaceae bacterium, assembly GCA_016720905.1. Classification (NCBI taxonomy): domain Bacteria; kingdom Pseudomonadati; phylum Gemmatimonadota; class Gemmatimonadia; order Gemmatimonadales; family Gemmatimonadaceae; species Gemmatimonadaceae bacterium. The sequence goes on from JADKJT010000011.1 coordinate 168,657, forward strand.
CCCGGTAACCGCGCCCACCTCGGCGTGAGGCGCGTTCTCGGCGCCGGGATTGCGGCGTGGGTGGCGGTCGGACTGCTGACGCAGACGGCCGCCGCGCAGGCCGTGTTGCTGGATGGACCGGACGGCCCGACTCTGCCGTCCATCACCCCGGCCTTCACGCTGCGCGCGTTCGGCTTTGCCGACGTGCGTCCCATGCGCGTGACCATTCAGATTGCCACGTCCACCGACTTCACCAGCGGGGTGCTGGTGGATTCCACCTTCACCACCAGTGACACGATTGCCACCGTACAAGTGGTGCGACCGCTGGCCAGCGACGCGCGCGTGTACTGGCGCGCGCGTGTGGAGGGGACTGACGGGAGAACGGCGGAATCGGCGCGCGTGGGCCCGCGCACCGTGCCCACCTGGCTGAGCCTGGTCACGCCGAATTCCCCCACGGGCAATGTGTTCGACATTCGTCGACCGTTGTTGGTCTGGCACAGCGCGCGCGTGACGCCGCTGTTGGGCGCGTGGAAGTACGATGTCGAGATCACGACCTCGGGACGTCCGGAACAGGGCGTGTCCGGGATCCGAGATACCACCTATCGCGCCACCGCGGACTTGCAGGCGAACACCTCGTACCGTTGGAGTGTGCGCGCGACGCTCGACAACGGGGCGACGGCCACGGCCAGCAGCGCCGGGTCGTTCCTGATTATCGACCAACCGCTGCCCGCCACCACACTGCTGTATCAGAATTTCCCCAATCCGTTTCCGTCCCCCGTAGCGTTCGCCACCTGCATCTGGTTTGACGTGGCCGAACCGGGCGCGCGCATTGCACTGGATGTCACCGACCTGCGCGGCAATCTGGTGCGCACGCTGATTCCGGGCGCCGACGGGCAGCAGGATTTTCGCGCGGGTCAATACGGGCGCGGAATTCCGGGAGCGAGCAGCAATTGCGACAATCGCTTTGTCTGGGACGGCACTGGCAACGACAGGCGCACGGTGGCACCGGGCGTGTACCTGTTGCGCTTTCGGGCCGGCCGCGGCGCCTTCACGTTTATTCGCATGCTGTTCCTTGGCCGTTAACCGCCGCCCTCCCGTGACCCCATGCGCCTGACCACCATCGGCACCGGAACGGCTGCCCCGCATCCCACGCGCGCGGCACCCGCGCATCTCGTGAACGCCGGCAGCGTGTCGCTGCTGTTGGATTGCGGTGCCGGGGCCGCGCACCGCATGGCCGCGCTGGGCCTCAACTGGTCGGCCATCACGCATGTGGCGCTCACGCATTTTCATCCCGATCACGTGAGCGACGTGGTCATGCTGGTGATGGGGTGGCGCTGGGGGCAGTTGCCCGCACGGTCCGAACCGGTCACCATCTACGGGCCCGTGGGCACGGGAGCGTTGCTGGAGAGTCTGGCGGCCATATACGGGGCATGGCTGCTGGCACCGGGGTTTCCACTCACCATTCGCGAGGTGGCCCGGGACGAGGTCATTCGACTGCCCGACGGCGTGCAACTGACGGCGTTCCCGGTACCACATACGGCGGAGAGCATGGCATATTCCGTCACGCAGGATGGGAAGCGCCTGGTGTACACCGGTGACACGGGGTACGACGAGGCGTTGGCCGATTGGTCGGCGGGCTGTGACGTGCTGCTGACCGAATGCTCGCTGCCCGACGGGATGGCCATTCGTGAGCATCTCACGCCGCGGCAGGCCGGTGCCATCGCCGCACGGGCTCACGCCAAACGCCTGGTGCTGACGCACTTTTATCAGCCCGTCGAGACCGTTGATATCATCGCCGAAGTTGCCGAACACTATGCCGGCCCGGTGGTCCTTGCGACCGACGGCTGGTTCATCGATTTCTGAGGACGTGCCATGCTGGTCGTGATGCAGCCCAATGCAAGCGCCGCCGATATCGATCGCGTGTGCGACGAGATCGTGCGTCAGGGTTTCAAGCCGCTCCCTCTGCCGGGCTCCACGCGCACGGCCATCGGCCTCCTGGGCGACGACTCCAAGATCGACTGGTCGTACATCGAAGGGCTGCCGTCAGTGGCCAGCGTGCTCATCGTCCAGAAGCCGTATCGCCAGGCGGCGCGTGAGTGGAAGACCGAAAACACCATCGTGGAAATCGCGCCGGGCGTGCGTGTTGGCGGCGATGAGATCGTCGTGTTTGCCGGCCCCTGCTCTGTAGAAAGCGAAGAGCAAATCATGGAAGCGGCGCGCGCCGTGCGCGCCGGCGGGGCGACGGCGCTGCGTGGTGGCGCGTTCAAGCCGCGTTCATCGCCGTATGCGTTTCAGGGCATGGGCAAGAAGGGACTCGAATTGCTGGCCATGGCGCGCGCGGAAACGGGGCTGGCCATTGTCACGGAAGCGATGGACGAAACCGGCGCCGATCTTGTGGCCGAGTACGCCGACTGCATCCAGATCGGTGCGCGGAACATGCAGAACTATTCGCTGCTGCGTCATGTCGGCAAAATCGGCAAGCCGGTGCTGCTCAAGCGCGGCATGGCGGCCACCATCAACGACCTGCTGCTCAGCGCCGAGTACATTTTGGCCGAAGGGAATCCCAATGTGATTCTCTGCGAGCGTGGTGTGCGCACATTCGATTCGGCCACGCGCAACCTGTTCGATCTGACCGCCATCCCGGTGGTGCACAAACTCTCGCATCTGCCCATTGTGGCCGATCCCAGCCACGGTACGGGGCTGCGCGACAAGGTGACGCCGATGGCGCGCGCGGCCGTCGCGGCCGGCGCCGATGGCATTCTGGTGGAAGTGCATCCGCATCCGGACCGGGCGCTGTCCGACGGGGCACAATCGCTGTACCCCGAGCAGTTCATGCAGTTGGTGAAAGAACTGCATGCCATTGCCAACGCCATCGGGCGCACCATCGCACCAACCCCCGACATCGCGTCCGCGCGAGTTTGACCCACGTCACGTGGCGCGGGGCACATTGCCCCGGGCGACGGGTACCTCTTGGCATGCCTACTCGACTCGACTCCCGCGCGACCCGCGTTGCGGTGTTGTGCAGTGCGTTGGTGGCCTCCGCAGCCAGCCAGTCACTGCGCGCGCAATCGCCGGCGGAATCAGCGTACGACCGTGTGGCCAGGGCGTGGATATCGCACGAAACGCTCGAAGCCCAATTCGAGCAGCGCATCACCAATCCCCTGCTCGGCCGCACCGCGACGTCGCGCGGCACGTTTCTGCAGCACAAGCCGGGGCGTGTGAGCATCACGTTCTCCGATCCGATGGGCGACCGCATTGTGGGCGATGGCCAATCGCTCTGGGTGTATCTCCCCAGTAGCGCACCCGGTCAGGTCATGAAGTTACCGGCCGATGCTGATGGGGCCGTAGTGGTTGACCTGCTGGGCCAACTGCTGGATGCGCCCAAGCGCACGTTCACCATTACCGGCGGCGAGTCCACCACGATCGAGGGCCGGGCCACCAAACGCGTGATGCTGGTGCCGCGCGTGGAAGGTCGTGTGCCGTTCCAGAAAGCCACGTTGTGGCTGGACGACAAGGATCCGCGTCCGGTGCGCGTGCAGGTCACCGATGTGCAAGGCGTGGAGCGCATGATCACCCTGACCACGTGGATTCCCAACGCCGTGCTGCCGCCCAATGCCTTTGTGTTCAAGGCGCCCAAGGGCGTGAAGGTGATCACCAAAATCCCCGGCGTCTGACCGTCGCGTCCTACCGGGGTGCGACGGCGGTGACGCTGGTGAACACCTGACGCGGCTGTCTGGCCGCCTGCAAGATCTGCATGGATCGCTGAATGGCCGGATCGTCTTGCGCGCGCCGCAGGAATTCCGCGTCCGGTCCAAAGGCCACACGCGTCATTTCGTAGCCCAGCGAGCGCGCCACCCACGGCGATGCGTTGTCGAAGATGCTGCGATCGGGCGCCACCTGATGCGTCACCAACGACTGATACACCGCGTCGAGCATCTCGCGCGTGACCGGATCGTTGGGTGATTTCATTCGTGGCTTGAGCGCAGTCGCTTCTTTCGCCAGCGCATCGCGATAGTCGGCCAGTCGCTTCCCCATCGCGCGCGCCAGAATCTGCACCGGGATTGGGGTGATGGAATCGCCCACCTGCACATCGGGCGTGATGCCGCCACCGCCCAGCACCGTGCGGCCGTCGTCGGTACGGAACCTCGGCCGCAGCGTATCGCTGGGCAGCGCCACCCCGTTGGACTCGGCGTCGTCGTCATCCGGGTCGCGCGGACGCGGCTTGCTGATGCTGCGACCGACCGGCGTGAACCAGCGCGCGGTGGTCAGGCGCAGTGCGCCGCCGGACGCCAGCGGATACACGTTCTGTGCACTGCCCTTGCCGTACGACGTCATGCCGACGATGACGGCGCGGTCGTGATCCTGCAACGCGCCCGCCACAATCTCCGACGAACTCGCACTGCCCTTGTCGATGAGCACCGCCAGCGGCAGCGTGGGCCAGCGTTGTGGCGCGGTGTCGCTGATGATCTGCGGCGCCTGGCCCGGACGCGCGCGCAACTCCACGATACTCTGGCGCGGATCGAGAAACAGCTCGGCCACGCCCACGCCCTGCTCCAACAAGCCGCCCGGATTGCCGCGCAGGTCCATCACCAGACTGCGCGCCCCCAGCCGCACCAGTGAGTCCACCGCCACCTGCAATTCGGCCGACGTGGATTGATTGAACACGTTCACATCGACGTAACCCACGGCATTGGGCAGCATCGTCACGCGCGTGACCGCGGCCAGATGCACGGCACTCCGCTGTACCGTTATGGTCAATCGTTGGTCGGCGCGCCCGATTTCAAAGTTCACCTTCGATCCCGGCGGGCCGCGCAGCGCCTTCGATGCCTCGTCGCGTGTCCAGCCCTTCGTCACTTCACCCGCCACTTTCACCAGGCGGTCGCCAGCAATGATGCCCGCTTTCCACGACGGACCGCCGGGCACCGGTTCAATGACCGTCGGCCACCCGTCGCGCACATCAATCTGGAGGCCCACGCCGGTGTACGTGCCGCTCATCTGTTCATTCAGGCGACGGAGACGGCCCTCGCCCAAAAACGTCGTGTACGGGTCCTTGAGCTCGCGCAGCAGACCGGTGACGGCCTTGTCGTAGATGGTGGCGGCATCGAGTGAATCGACATACCGCGTGGCCACCGCGCCCAGCACCTGATCGAACAGGCGCGCACCGCCATTGGCGCGCCGCGGCGGTGCCGCCGCCGGCGCGAGGTCGTGTCCAGCCCACCAGCCACCCAGCGACAGCAGTCCGACAAACAGTCCGACTGCCAGCACCGCCCGTGATCGGCGGCGCGTGGGTCGCGGGGTATCCGGAAGCTCCTCAGCCATGCACCACTCCTGCGAATCGCGTGGGACAGCACACTGCCAACTGCTGGAGGCAGCGCATTGTCACAAGGTCGGGACTCCCCGATGCCTCGATGGAATACACCGGACCGACCTCCGGGTGGCGCCGTTGCCACGTCGGATCGGCCGCTTCACTGAACGCCGTCTGCACTCGTTGATGAAACGCCAGACTTTCGCGCTCCAAGCGGTCACTTGCGCCGCGGGCGTTCATGCGGGCCAGTGCCGCTTCCAGCGGCATGCTCAATAGCAGTGTCACCTGCGGCGCCAGGCCGCCCGTGGCAAACTGATTGATCGCCTGCAGCGCCTCCATCGACAGCCCTCGCCCCGCACCCTGATAGGCATAGGTGGACAACAGAAACCGGTCCACCAGCACAATGGCCCCGCGCGTCATCGCCGGTCGAATGACCGATTGCACCAACTGCGCGCGCGACGCGGCAAACAGCAGCGCTTCACTCTCGGCGGCCAACTCGGACTCCGGATCGAGCAACACGTTGCGCAGCACATCACCGGCCGGTGTGCCACCAGGCTCGCGCAAGGCCATCACTTCGTGCCCCAGCGTAGTGAGGGCGTCGGCCAGACGCTGCCACTGCGTGGTCTTGCCCACGCCTTCGCCGCCTTCCAGCACGACGAACAACCCCGGGCGCGCGACGAGTTCCGCTGACACGTGATCGTTCGTGATGGATGAAATCAAGCGAGAATGATGGGACTGGTGGCGCCGGCGCGAATGCCGTCGGCAATCCACTGGTTCACACGCAGCATCAACTTGTCGAAGTTGTCCTGTGCGGAAATGGCGCGCTGATAGGTGGAATTCACCTGCACCTGCTGCAGCAGCGCATCCAACTGTTGCTCCATCTCCGGTGTGGGCTCCTGCCCCTTGTCAATCATCGCCTGCGCATCGGTGCGGATCTTCTCCATCTGCCGCAGAATCGTCGTCGCCTCGCGGTCGCCATTGAGCGCCTCGCTGGAACGCTTGACCGCCTTGTATTCGTCGCTCTGGCCGATGGTGCGGCCCAGATCCTTCGCTTTGTCTTCGAGCATGTTACCGGGCCTCTGGTCCGGGGACTGATGTGAGTGATGCCTGGGCGATCAGCACGCGGTCACGCCCACTGAGATCACGGGCGAGTCGAACGTTGGTCCATCCGTACTCTCGGGCCAGCTGCGCCGTTTCCGCGCCGCGTCTGGCGTCCACTTCGAACACCACGAAGCCGCCCGGTTCGAGATACCGGGCCGCATGGGCCAGCAAGGCGTTGTACCGGGCCATACCGCCGTCGGCCGCAAAGAGCGCCGTGGCCGGCTCCCAATCGCGCACGCTGGCCGGCAAGGCCGCCGCTTCATGGTACGCAATGTAGGGGGGATTGGAGACAATCACACGGGCACGGACCCCGTCCAACGGCGCCAGATCCGACCCAAGGCGGAATTCCACTGGCGCGCCGGACGTGACCATGGCCGAGTTCGCCTGGGCCACCTCAAGGGCGTCGGCCGAGATGTCGGTGGCAATCACCCGGTCAAAGTGCCCCTCGGAGGCCAGCGCCAGGGCAATCGCCCCGAACCGGTCCCGATGTCCACGGCAATCCCCCCGGGATTGTCTTTCACCACCGCCAGCACCTCGTCCACGACGCCCTCTGTTTCGGGACGGGGAATGAGCACGCGCGGGTCAACGCGGAGTGTCAGGTGACGGAACGCCGCCGACCCCACCGCATACGCCAATGGTTCGCCGCGCGCCCGACGGTCGGTGGCCGCCAGAATGCGATCGCGTTCGGTATGCGGCAGGGGCCGATCGACGCGACGGGCAATGTCGCCCGGAGCGCACCCCAACACGGCGGCCGCCAGCAGTCGGGATTCGCGCGCCGCATCGGCACGCGTTTCGTTGTCCAGCAATGGCGAGGCCGCCAATCGCTGGGCCATCTGTTCCAGCAAGGTGCGCACGATGTCCTCAGCCGCTCAGCTTTTCCTCGGCGTTGGCCAGCGCCAGCGCCTCCAGAAACGGTGACAGGTCGCCGTCCATCACGCGGTTGATGTCGTACTGCGTGAGCCCCACGCGGTGATCGGTGACGCGACCCTGCGGGAAGTTGTAGGTACGAATCTTGGCCGACCGGTCACCGGTGGACACCTGCGATTTGCGCATGCGGGAACGCTCGGCTTCCTGCTCGGACAGGCGCAGGTCGAGCAGTCGCGCCCGCAACACTTCCATCCCCTTCGCCTTGTTCTGCAGCTGCGACTTCTGGTCCTGCTGCGACACCACCAGCCCCGTGGGGATGTGCGTGATGCGCACGGCCGAGTCTGTGGTGTTCACACTCTGTCCACCGGGACCCGATGAACGGAACACGTCGATGCGGAGGTCTTTGTCCTCAATGCGCACGTCCACTTCGTCGGCTTCCGGCAACACCGCCACGGTGGCCGCCGAGGTATGAATGCGACCCTGGCTTTCGGTGGCGGGCACGCGTTGCACGCGGTGCACGCCCGATTCCCACCGCAGCACGCCAAAGGCGCCATCGCCACGCACCTTGAACACCGCTTCCTTCACGCCGCCCAGCGTGGCGTCGGAGTGCGAAATGGCCTCAATGCGCCACCCGCGGCGTTCGATGAAGCGAGTGTACATGCGCAGCAGGTCGGCGGCGAACAACGCGGCTTCGTCGCCGCCGGTGCCCGCGCGCAGCTCGAAAATGGCCGGTCGATCGTCCAGCGGATCGCGCGGAATGAGCAGCGGCACCAGGGCCTTTTCGAGCGCACTGCACTCAGCTTCCAGACGATCCACTTCCGCCTTGGCCTCAGCCGCGAAGTCGGCGTCGTCGCCCTGCGCCATGTCCCGTGCATCGGCCAACTCCTGCTCGGCCTTGTACAAGCGATTGGCCTTGGCCACCACCTCGGCCAGCCGGTGATGTTCGCGCCCCAGGTCGGCCAGGCGCGGCGCGTCCTTTACCGTCTCGGGATCAGCCAGCAGTTGTTCGACTTCGGTCGCGCGGCGCAGCGCCTCGGCCAAGCGTTCGCGAAGATGGTTGAGCATCAGCGGGGATCAGATATGTGATACCGGTCACGGCGCCCATAGCGACCGCACTCTAGCATCCGCATCGACCGGCGCCGGACGGCGCACCTTTGGACGAGCGGCAGGGTATGACCCAATCATAACCGATCACGCCAACGAGCAGGGTGCGGGATGGGATGCCGGTTTGGCCCTGGGCCGGCCTGTCGTTTCTTTCGACTACTTTGCACACATAATTCATGGGGCTGTCCGGCCCCCGGGAGCTTCCTGCATGGTGACCTTCGGCATGACTCCACTGCGCTTCACTCCGCCCAACATGAGCGTCTCGCTGGAACGCGTCACGGATTTTCTCGCGACCGTGCCGCTGTTTCGCGAACTCGATCGCGCGTCGGTGCGCGGCTTTGCCGAACTGACGCGCGAGCAGAAGTTTGCGAAAGGCGCGATGATCGTGAGCGAAGGCGATCCGGGCGACGCGCTGTTCGTGGTGCGCTCGGGCGAAGTGAAGGTGGTCATCATTGGTGAGGACGGACGTGAGGTGATTCTCAACGTGCTGGGTGTGGGCGAACACTTTGGCGAACTGGCGCTAATTGACGGACGTCCGCGCTCGGCGCACGTGGTATCCACGCATGCGTCCAGCCTGCTGATCCTTCGGCGCGCCGATTTCCGTCGCAAGGTGGAGCAGTCGCCCTCGGTGGCGTGGGGGCTGATGATTGAACTGTCGCGCCGGTTGCGTCAGGCCGACGGGACCATTGGCAGCCTGGTGCTGTTGGATGTGCCGGGGCGGGTGGCCAAGGTGTTGCTGGAACATGCCACGCCCGGCGAGCCGGCCACGCTGGTGAAGCAGCTCACGCACCAAACCATCGGCCAGATGATTGGCGCCAGTCGGGAGACCGTGTCGCGCGCGATGGCCGAGTTTCAGGAGCGCGGCATGCTGTCGGTGACACGTCGCATTGTCACGATCACCGATCGGCGCGCACTGGAAGCGCGCTCACGTCCGCAGCTGTAGCCTGGTTCGGCGCACGGTGCCCGTTTCGCTAGCGCCGAGTCCGGGTTGAGTGCGTCGCGCGCGCGGGTGACCTGCTGGGGCGTGCGTGGCACCTGCCCCAGTCCGGGCGCGCGCACCGTGCGGTACGGCGGCAACACGTCGTGTGTGGACGTGCAGTTGGCGAACGGTGCACGGGTGATTCTCGATGCCGGCACCGGCATTCGCGCGCTGGGGCAATCGCTGCCGGCCGCGGCGCCGTCGGTAGCGGGCGCACGGCCCGTGATTGCGGTGGTGCTTACGCACCGGCACAGCGATCACGTGATTGGTCTGGCGCACTTCGCGCCCATCATCACGCGGTCGCACCACGTGCGCATGGCCTGTGGTGGCGTGGACGCGGTGAGTTTGCGCGCGCTGGTGGACCAGCAACTGTCGGCGCCGCTGTTCCCTACCCTGGCCGGAATTACCGACGCGCTGAGCGTGGACGCCTTTGATGCGGACGGCGTGTTTCACCTGGACGATTCGTGCACGGTGCACACATTGCCGGCACGGCACCCTGGCGGCGCGAGCGTGTTGCGGGTGGACGATGCGGCGGGCGCGGTGATGGCGTTCGCGCCGGATAACGAACTGTCGTATGCGGATGACGATTCGCGAGTGACCGCGTGGCGCGCTGAACTGGCGTTGTCTCTGCGCGGGATTCCGGTGCTGTTGCATGACGCCACGTACACCAACGAGGAGTTGTCCGCGCATCGCGGCTGGGGGCATTCGTCGGCGGAAGAAGCGACGCGGTTTGCGATGGAGTGCGGCGCGGGCACGCTGTTGCTGACGCATCATCATCCGGACCGCACGGATGACGAAGTGGATGCGATGGAGGCGCGGTGTCGGGAGATCGTAGCGAATGCGGGGGCGGAGTTGCGAGTGGCGGCGGCGACGGAGGGTGAGGTGTTGGCGGTGGTGTAGCGGCCTTGGCGCGCGTGACGAACTGCGGGCCGCATGTGAAAATGGAGCGGGCTCGGGCGTTGGTTAGCGCGTGTTACATCGGTCTGCATAACGCGCAGCCGAACACCGGCAGGCCCGACGCGCCGGGCAGGTAATGGCATGGGGCGGAGCGACTTGCGGAGGCCGGTGCGCCGTGCGAAGGTGGTTGGGAGAATGCGCGTTATCTTGCGGGAGCGACGTTACATAGTTCTATCTAATGGGCGTTATGCGCCAACCCCGAGCACCGGGGGCGGCGCCGACACGCCAGGCTGTCCCGCGCGGGGCGCCGCCCGGCCCCCGGCGGCCGGACGGCGCGGCGGCGGCCGCGCGGCGCGCCCGGCGGGGGCCCCCGGCGGGCCGGCGCGCGCGGGCGCCGGGGGCGGGGAGCGCGGCGCGCCGCCCGGGCCGCCGGCGCCGGCGGGCCGCGAGAGGCCCGCCGGCCGCCGCGCGCGGCCGCGGGGCGCGGGCGCGGCGGGGGCCGGGGCCGGGCGGCGGCGCCGCCGGGGCCGCCGCGGCGCGCCCCGCGCGCGCCGCGCCGGGGGGGGGGGCGCGCGGCCCGGCCCCCGCCGGGCGCCCCGGGCGGCGGCGGGGGGCGGCGGCGGGGGGGGGGGGGCCGCCCGCGGCCCGCGCCCGCGCGGCGGCCCCCCCGCGGCCCGCGGCGGCGCCCGCGCCGCGCGGCGCCCCCGCGCGCCCCCGGCGGCGGCCGCGCGCCCACCGGAAGGGGGGGGGGGGGGGGGGGGGGGGGGGGGGGGGGGGGGGGGGGGGGGGGGGGGGGGGGGGGGGGGGGGGGGGGGGGGGGGGGGGGGGGGGGGGGGGGGGGGGGGGGGGGGGGGGGGGGGGGGGGGGGGGGGGGGGGGGGGGGGGGGGGGGGGGGGCGGCGGGGGGGGGGGGCCCGCCCGCGGCGGCCCGGCCCCGGCGGCCGGGGGGGGGGCGCGGGCGGGGCCGGGGGGGGGGGCCCGGCGGGGCGGCGCGGGGGCGGGGGGGCGGGGGGGGGGGGGGGGGGGGCCGGGGGCCCGCGGGGCCGGCGCGCCGGGGGGGGGGGGGGGGCGCGGGGGCCCCGGGGGGGGGGGCGGCCGGCGGGGGGGGGGCCGCCGCGCGCGCCCGGGGCAGCCAGCGTTAGGCCACTTCATCCATCCGCGAATGTTCAAGAACGCGATTCAAGAAGCGCTGCGCTGGACGAGTCCGATAATGACGATCGTGCGCTATATCGATGATACCGAGGTAGTGCCAGGTTCCGCGACGCTCGTGGTGGTGAACGCCGACGGATGGATTCTGACGTGCAAACATGTACTTCAGGAGCTACTGGCCGGCGATCAAATCTCGCAGCGGCGTAGCGCGTACTTGGGTGACAAGGCCGCTCTTGGGGCGAAGCCGAGTCACAACGCACTCAAGAAGCTCAGGGCGAAGCACGGCTACGATAAAGAACCAGCGTACGAGCTCCTTCACCAGCTCCCTATTGCCGACACGTTCTCGGGATTCGACTACCACGCACACACCGAGTGCGACCTGGCCTTGATTCGACTGAAGGGGTTTTCACAGCTACGGACAACTGGCTTCCCGACGTTCAGTAGCGCCGGAGATCCGCCGGCTCACGGGGAGATGTTATGCCGCGTCGGGTTCCCGTTCCCAGAGTTCTCGCACTTCCACTACGATGCGGCAACCGACTCTATCGGATGGAAGGCCGGTCATCACACCCCGACTCCATTCTTTCCGCTCGAAGGGATGGTAACCCGTCACTTGGGGGGCCCGAGTGGCTCCGTGTTCGGGTTCGAGATGTCCACGCCTGGATTGCGCGGACAGAGTGGCGGACCGGTGGTGGACCAACAGGGGGTGGTGCATGGAGTGCAGTCGGCGACTGCCCATCACGACCTCAACTTCGATGTCAAGGCGCAGGTGCGTCGCGGTCCCAAGAAGCAGATGGTCACCTCCACTCCGTTCCTGCACGTGGGTCACGCAGTGTCCGCGCACGTGATGACGTCCTTCATGTCGGCCAACGGCGTCAAGTACAACTCCGTGGCACCAGCACCCTAACGAGGGTTGATGCCGATGGCCGACCAACCGCATTTTCTGAAAGTGGCTACGGCACCAACTTGACGATAGGCGAACCACCACGAGATCACATGAGAATCCAGCTTGCTCGCTTGGCGGCATTGCAACTCGTCTGCCTGTTCACAGTCGGCTCGTGCAGCGACGCGCCTGCAACCCGCGCATCGCAGGCTCTTCAGTCCACTATTTCTCTGGATTCCAGTGAGCTTGCTGAGAAGAGGTCGTTTGACTCAACGGTGGCGAATCTTCGGATGTCCTCCCCAGCAATGTTGGACTCGCTTCGAGCATTACTTGCGTTCCGCGCGCATTCATCATTCGGGTGTCTTGGTTACATCCGTGGTCCTTTCGACGCCGTCGTCACCGCGGATCTGCGTGACGCGATCAAGTCGTACGAGCGGGATCGCGGACTGCCACCAATTGGCGATCCCTTAACCTACGAACTATCCGCGAGCCTCCGCCGAGACGAGGAGATTCTTGACGAGAGCGTCTCGGCACCGACGAAAATCTTCAGCAGGCAGCCAAACTATGTGCTGATGGAAGGCGCGTGGAGCGCGGCAGAACTCGGCAGCCAGACGACGGCGGTTCACATAAGTTGTGATCGCGCAGCAATGAAGTGTACAGAGGTCCAAGGAATCGTGAGCAATTTTGGCGGGCGAAAGTCCTTATCGACTGATCTTCAGGAGTGGAGCATCGAGAGTTGGGATCAATCGGAGATCGTCACGCATTCAGTAGATTTTCCTTGCACACGCTATGCGCTGAAAGTGAACCTCATACAAGAATCCGCCACCAAGATAAGAAGCACGATCTCTTCGAGTCAAATTTGCGCATACCTATCGAAGGCAGATCTAGTGATGAGACTCGCCAGCGGTTCCGACTTCGATGAGAAGCGAACGAAGGCAAGGTTGCCGATGCTGCTCGGCCCTGCCGCTAGGAAGCTTCTGCACCAAGAATAGTTGAAGTCGCCTAACAGTGCGTTTCGGCCGACCGCGCTTTGCGGAACGCGCGCTGCGCGCGCAATCTAGTGGGGGCACTACAGTAGAATGCCAGCACGCTAGGCGGCTCACAAACTTCAACCGGACCTATTGTCATGGATGCTGAGCCAGAGAGCACGACGAACCGCGTCGAACCTCAGTCACTTGCGGGGCTTGGCGGATGGCTCGCGTTCTTCGTGGTGCTCAACATTGTGACGATTGGAGCGCTTTGCTTCGACTTGTTCTTCATTCTGCAAGCGCTCGCAGCTGGTGCTTCACCTGGACGTTCGGAAGATCTTGTTGCAGCGCTTGTGATCGCCGCTGTTTGGCTTACCGGTGCGCTCATCGGCCTATTTCTCGTTGTCACGAGGCATCGCTGGACACCGACCTACTGGATTCTATTTCTCTTGATGGAGTTCGTGCTTTCTCTATTCTTGAGCGTCGCATTGGAAGTGCCGACGAACGTCAGTGGCGAGTCGCCAACCGAGGCGACAACAGCATCTATCGGTCGGACTTGGATATTCGCGACGATTTGGCTCTTCTATTGGACTCGCTCAAAGCGAGTTCAGCAAACCTTTGGCACTAGAGGCCTTCTGCTGCTGAAGCGATCAAACCGTACAGCCACCACTCGCAGACTGGTGAGTAGCAGCGACCATAAAGAAACAGTTCACCTAGGCGATCGACCGGCCCCCGTTCTGCGAGATACCCTCACGGCGAGCCGTGTTGACGGCATCATCGACAGTTACTCCGTGCTACTAGAGAGAGGGGTCGCGGAATGGGATGCCGCGGGAGTGTTGGTATACCCAGAATCCCTGCTGCCGGCATCGCGACCGGAAATTGAAGAGTCAATACTTAGCCTTGGTCGCAAGCTCCACCGAAATGGTCAGTTCACGCAGGCTTCACGCGAGACTCTTCGGCACTGCTATTCACAGTTGGCACACTTTGTCCCCGATGACCTGGCCCATCGCGCACGTG